>JAQICU010000278.1 GCA_027858325.1 Candidatus Cloacimonadota bacterium | reverse complement strand
TTGCTTTACTGGAAACATACTTAACACCTTCACCCATTTTTGAGGCTTCCTTTTTTAAGTCATCAACATTGTGATAGGCAGATTCTTCCCTATTTTCTTCGATATCTCCACCCCCGAAACTTGTAGCCATCTGTTTCATCTGATTTATGAAATCCTGTGACATCAATACAGTTTCTTCAATAGTACCGCTACCGTCTTTCTTCACGTTGATCACACGTTCCACCTGAAAGCAGCCCGATATAAATAATAAAATAAACAAGCCGATTGTAATTAATTTGATTTTTTTCATATCCCCTCTCCTAAATTTGATAACTGAAATATTTGATTTACTCATTTTATGTCAATTTAATTAATCTTTACGTTTTTACTTTCCGATTGACATTAGATTAGATTTATAATTATTAGATTATTTATTATCTGGGATTTGAAAAGAATCATAAAGGAGTTGACATGAGCAATGAGATCAGAGTTCGTTTTGCACCGAGCCCAACCGGCTACTTGCATGTAGGAAGTCTTAGAACTGCCTTATATAATTATCTTTACGCAAAAAAAGTAGGTGGAAAGTTCATACTTAGAATTGAAGATACAGACCAGACACGTTATGTAAATGGAGCTGTTAAGAACTTGCTGGAAACGCTAGAATCAATGGGATTAGAATACGATGAAGGACCTGAAAAAGGTGGAGAATATGGACCATATTTTCAATCCAAAAGAACTGAGATATACAATAAATATGTTAAGGAATTGTTAGATCATGGAAAAGCTTACAGGTGTTTCTGCACTCCCGATGAATTAGATAAAAAGCGCGAAGAACACAGAGTAAAGGGACTTGACACAAGATATGATGGTCGCTGTCGGAAATTGAATGAGAGTGAAATTAATGATCATTTGGGAAATAATGACAAATTCGTGATCCGGTTAAAAATCCCTCAAGAAGGTGAGGTCACTTTTTATGATATAGTAAGGGAAAAGGTAACCTTCCCGTGGAATATGGTGGATGATCAGGTTCTGGTCAAATCGGATGGATTTCCAACCTATCATCTGGCAAATGTTATAGATGATCACTTGATGGAAATCTCTCATGTGATACGTGGTGAAGAATGGCTTTCCAGTGTTCCTAAACACCTTTGTCTTTATGAAGCATTGGGCTGGAAACCTCCTAAGATGTGTCATTTACCGCTGCTACTTAATTCCGATAAAAGCAAACTGAGTAAAAGACAAGGTGATGTTGCAGTAGAAGACTTCCTGAACAAAGGCTATCTGCCCGAAACATTATTGAACTTTGTAGTATTATTGGGTTGGCATGCTCCTGGCGATCAGGAATTTTATACACTAACTGAATTGGAAAAAGCATTTTCACTCAAGCGGATAAATAAGTCCGGATCTGTTTTTGACTTAGAAAAACTCAACTGGATGAACGGTCAGTACCTCCGAAACACAGACCTAAAAGTAATTGGTGAATATGCCAGAAAATATTTTATTGATGCTGGATATCACATCACAAATGAGAAGCATTATCTGGAACTTGTTGATATTGCCCGAAACAGAATTCATAAATTGGATGAAGTAACGGAATTTGCCAAGCCCTTCTTCAGTAAACTTGAATATGCAGAAGAAGATAAAGCTATTTTAGGATCTGAAAGCTCACAAATACTTTTCAAATTCTGGGTAGATAACATCATAGACTCTCCGGAACTAAATGAAGAGTTTATAAATGGTTTATTGAATCGTTCTGTAGAAGAGTTGGGAATAAAAGGAAAAGAGCTTTATCCACCACTACGACTTGCGTTATACGGAAGTGAACACGGTCCGGAACTTCCCACAATTATGGACATTCTTGAAAAAGAGAAGGTTCTTTTAAGATTTAAGAATGTCCTCAAATGAGGAATTATGAAATACTATAAAAAACTCATTGGGAAAAAATGCTATCTTTCACCTATAAACGTTGAAGATGCAGATCAATATTGCGTTTGGCTAAACGACATTGAAATATCATCCAATTTATTAACTTTTGGGCAACAATTAAGCCTGGAAAGAGAGAAGGTGATCCTGCAGGACATGATAAAAAATAACTCACAGATCTTTGCAATCATTGATTCAGACAGCGACAAACTAATTGGAAATTGCAGCATTTTTAGCATCAGTGAACGTAACCGGAAAGCCGAAGTAGGTATCTTTATCGGTGATAGGGAATATTGGAGCAAAGGATATGGTTCAGAAGCTCTCTCTCTGCTCATAGATTACGGATTCAATGTTCTAAATTTGAACAATATAATGCTGGAAGTTTTCAATTATAACAAACGTGCGATACATTCCTATAAAAAAGTAGGCTTTAAAGAGATTGGTCGAAGAAGAGAAGCTATAATTTTTGGTGGTGAGAAGCATGATGAGATATACATGGACATTCTGGAAGCTGAATTTGAGAGCATTTATATTAAGAAATTCATGAAATAATAAAAAGGATTTTATGTTTAATAAAATTAAAGGGCAAGATAGAGCAATTGATGTTTTACAAAGAGCTATCAAGCAGAATAAAGTAGCTAACAGCTATTTGTTTTACGGACCGGAGGGTGTGGGCAAATTCACTACTGCCATGTATCTGGGGATGGCGATGAATTGTCATTCAACTATGGATAAGCGACCTTGTGGTGTCTGCCCGTCTTGTAAAAAATTCCTTTCATTCTCACATCCCGATCTTATTTATGTTTTCCCTTTTCCAAAAGAAGCTGGGAAATCTGATATAACTGTAGATGGTGAGATTCGCTCGGATAAAACTCTAAAGGAATATGAAGATTACATCCAAAATAAGATCAAGACACCCTGGAAAGAATTTTTCTTTACCAAGAATATTGGTATTCGTATTGCCAGTATCCGCATGCTGGAACACAGGATCCAGCTTTCTCCAAATGAAGGAAATTATAAAATATGTATCATCGAAGATGCTGATACCATGAACATCCAAGCTGCTAATGCCTTTCTGAAAACACTCGAAGAGCCACCTGAAGATACGATAATAATTCTTACAACATCAAAACCGAACTCATTGTTACCAACAATAATTTCACGTTGCCAGCAACTTCAATTCCAGCCTGTCCCAAAAAGCAAGATTGAAGAAGAGTTATTAGGTTTTGAAACTCTGGAAATATTTGAAGCAAAATTGTTAGCTCGAATTTCTAATGGGAATATGGAAAAAGCTCTTAGATTAATGGAAGGCAGCAAAATAGAAGTTAGAGAGCAGACTCTGCAATTCTTAAACTATATTCTAAATAGGAATGATCTGAAATTCATTGAGTTATCAAGTCAATTCAGAACTTCTAAAAATCTCACAAAATTGCAGGAGATGTTCTCGCTATTGATTATCTGGTTAAGTGATATTGTCTATTATAAGCATCAGCAATCCGAAATCACAAACCTCGATAAAACTGAGATTCTGGAAATTCTCTATGAAAGAAACCCAAACGTTGAGGAGTATGCACCGGAATTGACAAACTTTATGGAAGAAATGCTGCAGAGACTTAATGGCCATGTAAATCCACAGCTTGTAATAATTGAAATATATAATAGATTTATTGATATTTTTGGCGAGTAAAGAGAATCAAATAGGGGAAAAATGACAATATGAAGTGGGAGGAGCAAAGACATGATCCTTTAGATCAAGTTGATCCCTTCATAATTTTAATGGAGAATTAATGGAAGATAAAGACAGAACAAAAAGTAATTTTATTCGTGATATAATTGATCAAGACCTTCAGAATGGGAAAAACGACGGCAAGGTTCATACAAGATTCCCACCTGAGCCAAACGGACATCTTCATATTGGTCATGCCAAAGCTATTCTGGTTAATTATAGCATTGCACAGGATTATAATGGAAAATTTAATCTTCGCTTTGACGATACAAATCCGATAAAAGAAGATGAAGAGTTTGTAAATGCAATAATTAATGATATCAAATGGTTAGGAGCTGACTGGGAAGACCGCTTATTTTATGCCTCAGATTATTTTGAACAAATGTATGAATATGCAGTTCAGCTTATCAAAGCTGGAAAAGCATTTGTTGATAGCCAGTCAGCAGAAGAAATCCGCGCAAACCGTGGATCAGTTACTTCACCCGGAGTTAACAGTCCTTTCCGAGATAGATCAATTGAGGAGAATCTCGACCTTTTTGAAAAAATGAGAGATGGAGATTTTGAAGATGGATCTCATGTATTGCGTGGTAAGATCGATATGGCATCTCCAAACATGCTGATGCGTGATCCGCTCATGTACCGTATCCGCCATACTGCACATCATCGTACAGGAAATAGATGGTGTATATATCCAATGTACGACTGGGCACATGGTCTGGAAGATTCGATTGAAGGAATTACACATTCTCTCTGTTCGTTGGAATTCCAGGCACATCGTCCTCTTTACGATTGGTATCTTGATCAATTGAATGTTCATCATCCACAGCAGATCGAATTTGCCAGATTGAACTTAAATTATACAGTAATGAGCAAACGTAAACTTCTGGAACTTGTAGAAGAAAACCTTGTAAACGGCTGGGATGATCCCCGACTTCCTACATTATCTGGTTTACGACGCAGGGGTTTCACACCGGAAGCAATTCAGAATTTCATTCATAAAGTTGGGGTTGCCAAAGCTCACAGTGTGGTCGATTATGCTTTGTTGGAACATTCCATCCGCGAAGTTCTGAATAAGCAAGCTCCACGCGTGATGTCTGTGCTGAATCCTTTGAAAGTAGTTATTACAAATTATCCTGAAGATCAAGTTGAAGAAATAGATGCTGTGAATAACCCAGAAGATCCGGAAGCAGGAACCAGGAAAGTTCCATTCTCAAAAGAACTATATATTGAGCGGGAAGATTTTATGGAAGATCCGCCAAAGAAGTTCTTTCGTCTGGCTCCAGGACGTGAGGTGCGTTTCCGTTATGCTTATTTCATCACTTGTAACGAAGTGATCAAAGATGGAAATGGAGAAATACTAGAACTGCAATGTACATACGATCCTGCTTCAAAAGGTGGAAAATCTCCCGATGGACGCAAAGTGAAAGCGACTCTGCATTGGATTTCAACTGCTCATGCCATAGATGCTGAAGTGAGATTGTATGACCGATTGATAACAATACCCGATACGAACAACCTGGAAGAGGGAAAAACTTTTATGGATTTCATCAATCCGGATGCATTAAAGGTACTGCATAATTGTAAGTTGGAAGCACATTTGGCGAAAGCTGAAGCTGGCTTTCGCTGCCAATTTGAGCGTTTAGGTTATTTTTGCGCAGATCTGGATTCTACTGAAAGCAAACCTATATTTAATAGAACTGTGACCTTGAGAGATACCTGGGCTAGATTACAAAAAAATATAGGGAAGAATTAAATGGAACTTATTATAGTGATTTTCAAACTTATGGGTGCACTTGGTGTATTTCTATTTGGAATGCGAGTAATGAGCGAAGGAATTCAAAAAGTCGCAGGTAAACGGTTACAATCGATTTTAAACTATATGACTGCAAATCGCGTTGCTGCAATTTTCACTGGATTCTTCATTAC
>JAQICU010000207.1 GCA_027858325.1 Candidatus Cloacimonadota bacterium | reverse complement strand
ATTTAATATAGTCATTCATCAATTTTATCTCTCTGGTCAATGCAACCAACTTGCTTCAAGCTTTATATTTACTAGACTTTCATTAAAAATTCATCGGTTAGATATTAAGATAAATGATCGTAATAATACTACCTTCGATATGGATAAAATAATCACAGTTCCATATATCAAAATTCTTAATGAGTATAATGCTGAAGTAACTCTTACAATGTTCTCAGATAGTTCAGGTATCTTCTCTAAAAAAATTTATATTGAATGGCCTTGCAGGATCCTTAAAACAAGAATTGAAATATTAATTAAATATGATAAAAAAAATGAATCAAGCATAATTTACAATAACGCCGTTAACCCTCACCCGCAACTCTATTCTCTTTTTCTTGACACATATTTCTTTTGATTCCATTTTTTTCACGCTTTCAGAAGCATAATTTTAAATACTTAAAATCAAATTGCAAAACTCTTATTGCAAAAAGGTAGGTTTATTATGGATTCTAATTCTCCTTCACGAATGTACAAATGCTCAAATTGTGATGAGGTAAAAGCACATAATAAAGGAGATGAATTTATTTCATGTCCTACATGTAATAAAAATTCTTGGGTTATCATAAATAAAGATAAAGATTATCTGATCTCTACTCAACATGCTAACACTGTTCAAAGTGATATTAAAGTAAAAGGTTATTAATTATTAATTTGTAAATTATTGTCTGTATCCGCCCCTCGCTTGCAGCAGGAAGAAGTCCCAAGTATTACATAAAATAATATTATCTTTTGGTAGCTTAAAGTAACTTGGCTCTCGCTATGCTCGTACCAGCGTAGAGCAACGTGCAGTACGTCAAAATTCTGCATTACTTTCGCTCCATTCAGCAAGAAGTAACTAAAGCAGTCTCACAGTCTCTCAGCTAAATCGATTGTGGATAATATTTCATCACTGCGATTCATCAATAAAGTTCTGATAATGTCCACTTGACTCCACCAAAGTGGATAAGTAGAAATTTAAAGTGTTAATTAAATTTACATCATCATGTGATAGTTTGTTGCATAATTGTCGCATAACTTTTCAGCACTTTTATAATCACCTAAGAATAAAGGTTTTAACAGAATAGGGGAGACTGATTCAGATTCATTGGAATTAGATAAGAAATTGAATTCTTAGTATTAATAATCCACTAACCCTTTTTGAACTAAATTTAGTATTGATCTTCCAACGATATCTCCTGATTTCTTATGATAACCACCTGAAAGAAGCATTAATATTGGAATTTTATTATTTTTAGCAGTTCGGAATACTATCTCATCACGCTTTAATATTCCCTGCTCAGTTACATTCAAACTACCCATTGGATCATCAATAAAAATATCTGTTCCAGCATTATAGATTATTACATCAGGTTTATGTTTAATTATTGCTTTTGGTAACCAAAGGTTTAATTTCTCTAAATAAATTTTATCTTCAGTCCTGTTATATAATAGCAATTTATGTGAAACAAGGTTTTCTGCACATCTATCTTTTGGAAAAATGAACGGATTATAAATATCCAGGATTGCAACCCTATCATCTTTACCCAGAATGTTTGAGCAACCATTACCCTGGTGTGCATCCAGATCAATTATCAATGCTTTTAATTGAGGATACATCTGCCAAATACTCTTAAGTGCTATGGGTATATCGGCATAAACACAAAATCCTTCTCCATGATCCCTGTTCGCATGATGATAACCACCTGATAGATTAATTGCCCAACCATATTCAATTACTAATTTCAAACCCATTATGGTTCCACCAGTAGCATATCTCATTGAATCCAGAATTCCCTTCTGAAGAATAAAGTTTGGTATGAATTTAACAATAGGGATCTCAACAATTCCTTCTATTGTTACAGATCTCTTTAAAGAGTCTAAATATTCCTTAGAATGTACACAGAGCAAATCTTCGTCAATTATTCTATATGGTGAATAAAATTGTTTTGAACTCAGATTTAATTGTTTTTTTAATGTTTTATAAATAGTTCTGTATTTCTTTGTATCAAAAGGGTGAAGTTTCTCCAACCCTAACACTGAAATATTGTACTTTTTGGAATAAATTATCGGTATCTTTTTTTTCATACTTCTCCTATTTATATAATCATATTTTAAAAATAGTATAGTATAGATATAAAATCAATCAAGTTATTATTTTTTATTTGAGCATTTTTAAAAAACACTTATAATCATCTTTGGAGGTGGTTATGAGTATGAAAGATTTGTGCCCCGAGATTTATTTAGATTACCCAGATCTGCATAAAGCGGTAGATGATGATGACATTGTGAAAGCAATCCGTATTATTATGTCTGGTAATAATCCAAACGAGTTAAATGATATTGACCAAACACCGTTAATGCTCGCTGATCAATTTACTATGGCAAAATTTCTTATTGAGCATGGGGCTGATGTTAATGCTATTGATAAATACGGCAGATCAGCGCTAACTCATGCTTCAGATCCGTTCGTTGTAAAGCTGTTGATTGAAGAAGGAGCAGATCTGAATGTTGTTGATTTAGATGGTTATTCGATAATGGATTATACAATTGATAACTATTGTAACGGTGCATATAAATTATTTCTATTAGTACAGGCAGGAGCAAAAAATAATTCAGACTTCCAAGAAGGAATTCAGGGAACTTATGATAATATCATGAAAGCACCTGATTATAGGAATAAATTTAAGAAATTGTGGAGGGAATTGAATATAGACTATAATAAACTATATCGAAAACAGCTGATTGAGTTAAAATGGCTTGAGGATTTAAGAATACAACTAATTAATGAGACAAGATAAATGTCAGGTAATAATATGAATAAAAAGCCATATGATTTATTATTTGATATTAATTCTGCTTTATCAATTACTGATCCCAAAGCTAAAGATAAATCAACTAAAGATCTGCATTGAGAAAAACTGAAAAAACAGGTTACCAGATTTCTTGAATTCATGGAATTTCAGAAAAACAAGTTAAACTATCTGGATGTTTTATTAGTAGCACAAATGTGGGAGAGTTTTGTCTCACATCGCAGAAGGAAAGATGAAGCGATGACCATTCTAAAGATTCTCTATGATTCACCTTCTACACGTATTGACCATTTTTCTTTGATAATTAATCTATTACAAAAAAATGTCTTTTTCACTCCGAGAAAAAGTGTTTTTTATAGGAAGAGGATGTCAGGTTTAAACAATTCAACTATCCGTTATAGTAAACAATCTCTTCTGGATTGTCATATTGAATTAAATAGCACTTTCGTTCAACTGATACTAGGTGATAAAGAAGAAGTGAGCATTCTTAATACTGAACCTTATGCTTCAAATATTGATTTTATGGATGACTGGTTCTCATATTTGAGTAAATTAGAAACCTTCAGCAGAAGAAATTTCAAATCTACTCAGCGAGTTGTTAAATTTGATGATCGTATTGCTATGGATTATTTAGAAGTAAATGAATGGATGACCAGAATTAAAATGAGGTTAGAGAAAACTGAAATTATTTTACCCTTGATAGACTTGGTTGACGAGTACAAACTTGATGAAAACGAAGAAAAGATTCTTATTTATCTTATCAAATACGAGTTGGAAGGTGGTAGATGCAATAGTGAATTAGTAATTCAGTTAATAAGTTCCGATACACATGAAATGTATAATAATAAGAAATATATTTCAGATGATTCCAAACTTGTTAAAAATGGTTTGGTTGAAATTAATGAGACTCTCTCATTTTATAATAAGGGCAATGATATTCGCATCTCACCGGATATCACACGACGAGTTATAACAAAGACTCCCGTAACTGATGATGAAAGGATACTGCAAATAATTAAAGGTAATAATATTTTTACACTTGTAGAGCCAACTCAGACATTCGAAGAACTAATTCTTCCTGAAGAAATGAAAAATACAATTACATTCTCACTTAATCAATATAGCGCAAATATAGACAGCACATTAAGAAAATGGAAACTATATGATGAGGGCATGTACTCAGTAGAGAATTCCAATAAAGATCTAGAACCAGGAATGTTATCGTTATTCTATGGATTACCCGGAACAGGAAAAACATTTGCAGCTGCAGCAATTGCCCAGGCTATGGGGAAGAAGCTTCTGATCACTGATGTGAGCAGAATACAATCTAAATGGGTTGGTGATAGCGAAAAGAATGTTAGGCGCTTGTTCACAGTATTTGAACGTATCGTACGAAGAGTTAATAATCCACCGGTACTTCTTCTTAACGAAGCAGATCAGTTTCTTACTAAAAGAAGCGGAAATGCAAATTCATCAGTTGATAAAATGATGAACTCAATGCAGAACCTTTTCCTGGAAGCTTTTGAGAATTTAAGGGGAATACTGATAGCTACAACCAATCTGCAAGGTAACTTGGATGAAGCTTTCAGCCGCCGCTTTAACCTGAAACTTGATTTCCCCATGCCACATGCATCGGAAAGACAAACTCTCTGGAATCTACATCTTCCTGAATCAATCCCCGGAGTAGAGGATATTGATTTAACATCTCTATCAGAGCGTTATAATCTCTCAGGTGGGCAAATTAAAGTTATTGTAAAGAATGCTTGTGTAGAAGCCGCTTCCCGTAGAGGAGCTTTTCAAAAATTACTGCAGAAAGATCTGATAAAATATTGTGAACTGGAAGATACTTCAAGTTTTGGAAGTACTAAAATGATAGGATTTGGAAGTAGTGCATGATAACATTATCGAAGATACAGAAAGATCAATTGAAGATGCTATTGTGATATAATGAGCTGATATTAAATCTATTGACAAATTTCTGTTCAAATATATTTTATTAAATGATTTAGAAG
>JAQICU010000206.1 GCA_027858325.1 Candidatus Cloacimonadota bacterium | reverse complement strand
CAGATAATTTAAGTCAATCTGGTGGAGCGATTTCGGTTTTTGGTGATTGTGCTCCAATTATTGTTAATAATCTAATTATTAATAATGAATCATATTCTGGAGGAGCTATTGCATTGAGTTATGATTGTCAGGGGATCATAGCCAATAATACAATCTGTGATAACTATGCTCTTTGGGGTGGTGGAATTGATTGTTCAAATGTTACTACTGAGATTGTGAATAATATAATTTGGGGTAATTCCGCTGAAACTTCCGGAAATCAAATTTATATTTATATGTATTAAAAAAATGCATGTCCAGATTTTTTTTATTGCGATATTGAAGGAGGTTTTCAAGCATTTGGCTCAGGAGGTAGTTTTAGTTTTAACGGAAACTATGAATATAACATAAATGAAGACCCTCTATTTCTGAACAATCCTCAAATGCCTTATACCTTATCGGAGCTATCTCCCTGTATTGTTGCAGGGAATCCTGATACAACTGGACTTTACTTGCCAGAATATGATCTTGCTGGAAATCCCAGAATAGCAAACGGAAGAGTCGATATTGGAACTTATGAATATCAGGGAGAACTCTTTTTTGTTTTACCACCGTTTTTTGATCCGGAACCCGGCTCGTTCCAATATCCTATTTCTGTTTCTATAAGCACTCCAACAGAGGACGCAATTATTTACTATACACTAGATGGTACAGATCCTAACCAGAATTCAACCCCTTATACACAACCCATACTTATTCAAGAAACAACTACTATTAAAGCTCGAGCTTATAAAGAGGGACTTAATTCCAGCATTATTGTTAGTGGAATATATAACATTCTGGGAAATACGATTTATGTTGATATAAACGGGAATGGTGATTTTGAAACGATTCAGGAAGCAATAAATGCTGCTGTTAATGGAGATTCAATTGTTGTGACAAATGGCACATATACAGGATATTTGAATAGGAATCTTCTCTGGGATGGGAATGGAAAACACTTATATATCAAATCTGAAAATGGAGCTGAAAACTGCATTATAGATGTTGAAGATTCAGGAAGCGCATTTAATTTTTATGAAACAAATCAAGATTCAACTGATGTTGTGGAAGGATTTACTATTAGGAACGCTGATAATAGTGGAATAATTTGTCGATATTCATCGCCCACAATAATTCTTAATATTATAGAAAGTAATTCTTCTTCAGGAGGTGGAGGAATATTATTAAATTATTCAAATGCAATAATAAAAGACAATGTAATCCAAAATAATTCTGTGACTCCTGCTTTTTTCCCCAGCACTTCTGATGGTGGTGGAATATGTATCTTTTTTGGAGCACCAGTAATTAGTAATAATTTAATCTATAACAATTCAGCTTATACAGATTATTTGGAAACAGGAGCTACTGGAGGAGGCATATATATATTTAGATCTAATGCTATTATAATGAACAACCTTATTATTGATAATACAGGGTATAGTGTCTCTTCATATTCTACTGGTGGGATTGAGTCTTTCGCTTATACAAGTGATGAGTATACACTAGTTATTCGAAACAACACAATTACTAATAATCTTGGAGACGGTTTGCGAATAATTAGTAGAGCAATTATTGTAAATAATATTTGCACACTGAATAGTAGAAATGGTCTATCTGTCTTTTCAGATTTTTTTTACGATATTGGTTTTAATGATATCTGGGGAAATTATCAGGATTTCGTAAATTGTCCCCCCGGGATTGGTGATACATCATGGGGAAATAATATTAATGGAACCGCTTGCGATAGTTATTATAACATTAGTGAAGATCCTCTCTTTGCTTCAAATCAAGATGAAGATTTTTTTCTTTCTCAAATAGATGCTGGTCAAAATGAACAAAGCCCCTGTGTAAATGCAGGATCTGGAATACCTATAAACTATGGATTAGAAAACCACACAACACGAACTGATCTAATCTGTGATGAAGGATTTGTAGATATTGGATTCCATTATCCTGGCTTTGTTCCTCAGGAAATTGATGATTTAGTTATTCTAAAACCAATGAAATTAAATTTATTCAACTACCCCAACCCGTTCAATCCAACAACAACGATTGCCTTCTCAATTTCCGAAGAAAGTGAAGTTGAACTTTCGATTTACAACCTCAAAGGGCAGAAGATAAAATCCCTTTTAAACGATCAAATAACAGATGGAGAGCATTCTATTGTTTGGAATGGTGCAGATGCTTCAGGAAAGCAAGTAGGCTCAGGAGTGTACTTATACAAACTTAAAGTTAATGATAAAACAGAATTAGTAAAGAAATGTCTGTTATTGAAATGAAAAAGATGCTGCTAACAAACAGCTCGTGCGACAAGAAGTTGTATAATTAATTGTGAAGCAATGGTAACGCCACCTTGACTTCACCTGATTTTTCACAATCAGTAGCCTACCGGGATGTGCGTTGAAAGTAATTTCTGGGTGCAAAGCTTCCGGAACAAAGATTGCTGTTGAGGATTAATCGTAAGATTAAAGC
>JAQICU010000204.1 GCA_027858325.1 Candidatus Cloacimonadota bacterium | reverse complement strand
CAACAAAAGGTTTTCTTTTCCTCGACAAAATTATTACTGATGATCTTCCTGAAATTTCAGTTCTTATTGAATCTAATCGTGTTATGTTCACTTATGGGAACTATACGATCTTTACACATATTATTGAAGGAAGATTTCCGGATTATACAAAAGCAATACCAACAAATAATAATAATGTTCTTGTTATTGATAAGAAAAAGTTGCGTGAAGCTGTAAAAAGAGTATCACTTCTTGCCTCAGAAGAGACTTTTAAAGTAAAACTTGATATTTCAGACAACTCACTTACAATTAATAGTGTAAAACGTGAAGAGGGTGAGGCGAATGAAAAACTTGATAACTTTAAATATTCTGGAGAACCTTTAGCAATAGCTTTTAATTATAGATATCTTATTGCCATTCTTTCTGTTGTAGAATCAAATGAAATCGAGATCAGAATGGGTAAATCCAATGAACCTGCACTTTTCTTCAATACAGAAACAAAAGAAGATTTTACAGCAAGATTCTTATTGATGCCATTACGGTTAGTTTAGGTTGCTGATATCATCACTTAAATTAAAAAATTTTCGGAATTATTCGAACTTTGTAATAAATTTTGATCCGGTAGGAGCACTAATTATTGGTGAAAATGGAATTGGTAAAACCAACCTTCTGGAATCAATATCATTTTTTGCTTTTGGGAAATCATTTCAGACCAGTAGAGATCTGGAGCTGATAAATTTCTCAAAAGCTTTTTTTCGTATTGAAGCTGATTTTATTATCAAAAATAAATCGCATTTTTATGAAGCAGCTTCAGATAGATCAAGAAAAATAATAAAGATCAATAGAGTGAGCATAGCACGAATTAGCGATCTTTACAAATATCTGAAAGTTGTATATTTTTCTCCAAATGATATTGAGATTATTGCTGGTTCTCCTCTTTATCGCAGAAATTTTATTGATCAGGCAATTTCACAGTATTCTTTTGAGTATATTGAATTATTAAGAACCTATAGAAGAATATTGAAACAACGTAATGCACTATTTAAAACAAATTATTCAATAAAGGAAAAAAGAGTTTGGGATGAGCAATTTGCACACGTTGGGACAAATATAATTAACCTCAGATTATATTACCTGGATCAGTTCACTCCTTTGTTAGAAAAGCATTATAAGGATATCAGCGAAGCCAGAGAAGAATTGAGCGTATGTTACAAATATTCTTTCCCGAATGACACTGATGAGATATTTGATAATTTAATGGATCATTTATTGCGAATTGAGGAACAGGAAAAGCATCAGGAAAGAAGCCTTGCCGGACCGCACCTGGATGATATAGATATCTTTATCGATTCTCGTTCAGCCAGGAATTTCAGCTCACAAGGACAGAAAAGATCAATTGCCATAGCAATGCGGCTGGTTCAAACTGAGCTCATCAAAGAGAAAGATGATGATACACCAATCTTGATGTTCGATGATGTTCTTGCAGATCTAGATAAGACGAGAACTGAGAGAATAATTGAAATGCTAAAGGGAAAACATCAAATATTTATTGCAACTCCGAATTTTACAAATTATAGATCATTTGGCTTACCAGAAATTGACTTAAAAAAGGAAATAAGGAAAACAAGTGAAGTTTAATAAAAGCATTTTTGGTTGGATGATGTACGATTTTGCAAATTCGTCATTTACAACTATCATTGTAACGGTGATCTACAGTGTATATTTTAAAAATGTTGTTGTTAATCAGGGTGAACTTGGAACTGCTCTGTGGGGAAGAGCTATAAGTATTTCAATGCTGATGGTTGCTGTAACTGTACCTATATTCGGTGCAGTAGCAGATTTTTCTAGAGCTAAGAAAAAATTTCTATTCTATAATTGCTATTTAACTGTAATTTTCACTGCACTTTTGTATTTTGTTCAAGCTGGTGATATTATTAAAGGTATGCTGTTCTTCATTATCGCAAATTTTGCATTCAATAGTGGAAATGTGTTTTATAATGCACTTCTTCCAGATGTTGCCCCACGTGAAGAAATAGGTAAGGTTTCAGGTTGGGGATGGGCTGTGGGTTATGTTGGAGGATTGATCGCTTTGCTAATTATGTTACCGTTAGTACATAATAATTGGATACGCCTCGTATTCCCAACGGTAGCAGCTTTCTTCGGGATATTTGCGATTCCAACTTTTATCCTTCTAAAAGAAATTAAAAAGCCTTCTAAAAGAACAAATTACTTTAAAACTGCAATTAAGCGTATAAAGCGATCTTCCGAAAATATTAAAGATTTCAGAGAACTTATTAAATTTATCATTAGCTATTTTATTTATAACGATGGAATTATTATTGTAATCAGTTTTGGGGCGATCTACGGTGCTACTAAATTTGGAATGGATACAAAGCAATTGATCACTTATTTTGTTATTGCAAATGTAACTTCCATGATCGGGGCTTTTATCTTTGGTTATATTTTTGATAAAATTGGAGCAAAAAAAACAATTACCATAACACTCTTTATCTGGATCGCTGTTGTACTCTGGACTTTTATGTGCAAAGGTGTTAATGAGTTTTACCTTATTGGAATGCTTGCAGGAATAGCGATTGGCTCAAGTCAATCCAGCAGCAGGGCTATGCTTGTACTTCTCACTCCTGATGCAAAAATGACTGAATTCTTCGGTTTCTATTCTGTTACTGGACGGATCGCTTCAATATTTGGTCCTCTAGTTTACGGAGAAGTTTCACGTATTACCGGAGATCAAAAATGGGCAATCCTTTCAGTTTGTCTATTCTTCGTTACCGGTGCAATCATTTTGCAGAGTGTGAATGAAGAGAAAGGTAAGTTAACAGCCTTGAATTGGAAAGATGAAATTGACGAAAACGAAAATTAGTTTACAAAAAAGTTTATCATATAATATTTGAAAAAAAATTTTGTAAAATAATTGGAGGATAAATGCAACGAAAAATGCTTTTATCAAAGATTCATCGTGCAAATGTTACAATGCGTGATCTTAACTATATTGGCAGCATAACAATTGATAAAATATTTTTGGAAAAAACTGGAATATTACCAGGTGAGAAAGTTGATATTTACAATATCAGTAA
>JAQICU010000171.1 GCA_027858325.1 Candidatus Cloacimonadota bacterium | reverse complement strand
TATCAATATTATTAATAACATTGTTCTCATGTAGTTCATACATTCCTTTAACAAAAATGCTTGTAGAGAATAATAACTTAACACCTGCTGATTTAATACTATTGCAATTTTATTCATATGAATCTGAAATCAAATATAAAGGATCTGACATTAAGAGATCTTCTGAAGGTATTAAAGAAGGTGAATTATTCAAAGAAGAGCAAATAGAAAGAAATTTTCTTATTATTCCCATGAGAACTGCAGGAGCAGCAAAAGAAGTTGATATTGATGAAAGAGGTCTTCCTCGCACTATTCATGTTCTTTATGACAAAGAGCTACCTACTATTTCATGCAGCCTATTGTGGTCGTCTTTTGATGATCAATATGCAGCTTATATTTTAATAGACAATAAGCTAATTATTAATGATTCAGTTTATAAAAATAAAACAGGATTAGATTCTAAATTATTTACAAAGAGGATTTACAAAAACTAATTGAAAATAAAAAATTTGCTAAAGGGGTCAAAGTTGGTGGCACAAAACTTAAAGAAAGCAAAGAAGTGATTGGAGATTAAGTTGTCACTTGTTCAATCCGAGTTTAATTTTATTTTTATCAGTTAAGATTGCGTCGTTTGATGCAGCATGAAGATTACTTTCATCCTTCGTAGTACTACGGAGAACGGACGCAAAGAGAGTCGCATATCTCTTTTATTTGCTTTTGTTCGTTTTAGCCTGCCTTGGCGTAGCTTTAGCGAAGACAGGTTCGTTGCTAAAATTTTCTTTCTATTTATTCATTTTCAAAAGATTCTCAGCTCTTTCCAGATCCTGTGGTGTATCAATACCAATGCCCTTATACTCTGTAATGACCATTCTAATTTTGTATCCGTTTTCCAAAAGTCTTAATTGTTCAAGTTTTTCAATTTTTTCTAATCTACTTTCCGGTAATTCTACAAATTCAAATAGTGTTTTTCTTCTGAAAGCATAAACTCCAATATGTTTGAAATATCCGGTTTTAGAAGTCCGGGAATATGGAATTGGAGAGCGTGAGAAATTAAGAGCGTTATTATTTTCATCACATACAACTTTCACCACATTTGGATTTTCAATATCTGCACTTGCCTCGTGCATTAGAGACGCAACCATAACTTTAGGATCATCAAAAGCTTCGATTAATTTCCTGAGTGGTTTTTCGGTGATGAATGGCTCATCACCCTGCACATTGATGATAACATCAGCATCCTCGCAGATAAGCATTTTACCACAAACCTCAGCTACGCGATCTGTACCGCTTTTATGTTTTTTACTGGTTAGAATAACCTTTCCAGCAAAACCTTCAACTGCTTCAAATATTCGCTGATCATCTGTTCCTACAATAACTTCAGCAAACAAACCACTTTTTTGTGCCTGTTCATAAACATGCTGGATAATGTATTTATTTCCTAATTTTGCCAGAGGTTTTCCGGGGAAACGAGTGGAATCATATCTGGCAGGAATTATTGCAATTACTTTCATTATTTTGCTTACTCCTTACTACCTACTATTTTCTGATTTCCATTTCATGGTAAACTTTGAATAACCTTAAATTATCTTTCAGTTCTGTGGTAATGTAACTAGCTTTTAGCTTCATTTGAGATAGTTTCATAGAAGTTTCTAAAGCCAATCTTTTTTCCGTGATCTCATCTGTATTTATTATTGCAGACTGAACCTTTTTCTCAAGATATTTTGCAATTTCAGATCTTGCTTCAACCGCTGCTTTTTCCCAGGCAAGAACCAAAGAGGATGAACTCTCTGTCCTAAAACAAGTTATTGTATTTTCTGAAATTTCCAATTTATCTTTCTCAAAGTACTCCGGATACCTTTGGATATCAGATCTTTTGTAAGAAGCTTCTATTTCCATTTGTGTAGCAGAGAACAAACCAAAGAAATATCCAAGTGCTTCTATAGAATCAACAAGCTCGAGTGAATTGTATATCTGTTCCGTCTTTTCTGGTGAAGAACTTACGTTCAATTTGAATTCAGTAACATTCGATTTTAAAATATTATCGCTGGAAGTAGCTGCATATTTTTCTATCGTAAACGAAGCATGATTTCTACTTTCCATAACTGCTGCCATCTGTTTTGCAGCTTCCTGCATTTCATCGGAATTCATACTTTTCTGGGACATTCCAACCACAAAATTATCGGGTGTATTATAAACCCATTTGGGTAGTGGAGGAATCTCAAATCTATCTCGGGTTTCCTGCCGATAAATTTCATTATGTGTTGCACATCCTGCAATAATGAACAATGCTAAGGTCAAAATTATTATTCTTTTCATTTATTATCCTTCTATCAACTTATCCCCTATCAACTTGTCCCATGACTCCTGCGGAGCATAGGACAAGTTTACAGACTTGGCACAAGCCGATAGGTCTTGTGCTAAGTTGATCTACTCTTCTTTTTTTTATTCTTCTTTAGGTAAACAAGCAACGATGTCACATCAATATGATTAACACCGGGAATTCTGGATGCCTGTCCTAGAGAAGTTGGTTTAATCTTATTCAATTTTTCTCTCGCTTCATAAGCAATAGATTCGATCTTCATATAATCGATATCTCTAGGAATTTTGGAATGTTCCATTTTTTCGAATTTATCAATTTCAGCCATTTGCCGTTTTATGTAGCCTTTATATTTTATATTTAATGAAATCCTATTTTGAATATCTTCAGAAACATCTTCCGGGATATTGTATCCAAATTTAGTGAGATCAGAAAATGATATTTCCGGGCGTTTAAGGATTTTTTCATATCTCATTGGTTCCTTTAGTTTTGGATGTTTATTTGATGCATGTGTTTTCAAATATTCCATTTCTCTGTTGAATATTTTTTTCATTATCAAAAATTTCTGCCAGCGTATATCACTTACTAATCCCAATTTATAACCGATCGGCATCAATCTTTCATCTGCATTATCCTGCCTCAGGAATAACCTGTATTCAGCGCGGGAAGTGAACAGGCGATAAGGTTCGTTAGTACCTTTTGTGACCAGATCATCCAGAAGAACACCAAGATAAGATTGTGATCTATCAAAGATCAGTGGTTCTTTTTTATCCAAAGCAAGAACCGCATTAATACCTGCTGCAAGTCCCTGAGCTCCAGCCTCTTCATAACCGGAAGTTCCATTGATCTGCCCTGCCAGATATAATCCTGAAACTATTTTTGTTTCCATGGTAGCTTTGATCTCATCAGGAATTACATAATCGTATTCGATAGCATAACCATAGCGAATTATGGAAGCATTTTGCAAACCAGGAATTGAATGGATCATCTTCTTTTGAATATCCGGTGGAAGACTATTTGATGTACCATTTACATAAGCTTCAAAAGTATCAGCACTTTCTGGTTCTATGAAAATATGATGACGATCTTTCCCAGAAAATTTGACTACTTTGTCTTCAATAGATGGACAATATCTCGGTCCTATTCCACTTATGTATCCACCATAAAGCGAGGATCTTTTTAAGTTAGATTCAATTATTTTATGAGTTTCAGAATTGGTAAAAGTTAGGTAGCAGCTTACATCATTCTTTAGTGTAATATCTCTGTAGTATGAGAATCCTTGCGGGTTTTCATCTCCCGGTTGTTCTTCCACCTGGTTCATATTCACAGTTCGTAAGTCAATTCTGGGTGGCGTTCCCGTTTTGAATCTTGCCAGTTTCAATCCGATTTTAGCAAGTGAATCTGATAGATTATTAGAAGCAGGTTCACCAGCTCTTCCGGCACTAATACTTACGTTACCAATATGAACAAGTCCCTTTAAAAAAGTACCATTTGCCAAAATAACTTTAGGTGCAAAATATTCTTCTCCCAGGTTGGAACGTACTCCCTTCACTGATTTGCCTTCTTTATCCAAGATTATTTCATCTATCATTGATTCTACAATATCTAAATTATCCTGATTTTCTAAAGCTTGGTGCATAATGGCTGAGTATTGCATCCTATCATTTTGCGATCTTGGCGCCCAAACTGCAGGTCCTTTTTTCCGATTCAACATCCTGAATTGAATACCGGTGATATCTGCAGCTCTGGCAAGCTCTCCGCCAAGTGCATCTATTTCTCTAACAAGATGCCCTTTAGCAGGTCCACCCACCGAAGGATTGCAGCTCATACGCCCAATAGTCTCTATTTTTATCACAAAAATTAGAGTGCTCGCACCCATTCTGGCAGCAGCAAGTGCCGCTTCTATTCCAGCATGTCCGGCACCAACAACAATTATATCATATTTATTCATAATTTCCTAACAGACTCATTTTATTGAATCTGATATTATTTTAATTCTATTAAATTCCAAATGTTGATAATACTCTTAAGTGTCAAGATAGTTCAAGTTAAGTGCGTTTTTTTGATTTGACAAAGATTGCATAGTTTAAAGTTTAGAAAGTTGATACTTTACAGGGGAATAAGTATTAAATAAAATTGGTTTTATGAATAGAATTAATTTAATAAAAATAGTTGGGAGATATATTTATAAATGACAAAACAAAAAAGAACAGCGATAAATCCAAGAAGAGATGAGGATTATCCAAGCTGGTATCAGGAAGTTGTTAAAGCTGCTGACATGGCAGAAAACAGTGATGTGCGCGGATGTATGGTGATCAAACCGTGGGGATATGCAATTTGGGAAAATATTCAAAAAAATTTGGACGCAATGTTCAAAGCTACAGGCCATGTTAATGCTTATTTCCCACTCTTCATTCCAAAAAGTTTTTTTGAAAAAGAAGCCGAACACGTAGAAGGTTTTGCTAAAGAATGTGCGGTAGTTACGCATTCCCGGTTGGAAGATGATGGAGAAGGCGGATTGAAACCTGCCGGCAAATTAACGGAAGAACTTATCGTACGACCTACTAGTGAAACAATTATTGGGGCTTCATTCAGCAAATGGATAAACTCTTATCGGGATCTGCCTTTGCTGATAAATCAATGGGCAAATGTTGTAAGATGGGAAATGCGAACTCGATTATTTCTGCGTACAACCGAATTTTTGTGGCAAGAAGGACACACTGCACATGAAACCAAAAAAGATGCTTTGCAAGAGACTTTTAAAATGTTAAATGTTTATGCTGAGTTTGCAGAAAAACATCTTGCTATGCCGGTAATTATGGGTGAAAAAACCGAATTCGAAAGATTCCCTGGTGCATTAAACACTTTCTCCATTGAAGCAATAATGCAGGATAAAAAAGCTCTCCAGTCCGGGACATCACATTTCTTAGGATTAAATTTTGCAAAAGCTTCCAATATTAAATTTCAGAATAAAGAAGGAAAAGAAGAATTTGCGTGGACTACTTCATGGGGAGTTTCTACCAGGCTTATTGGAGCTCTAATCATGGCTCACAGTGATGATGACGGGCTGGTGCTTCCACCAAAGATAGCGCCTTCTCATGTTGTATTAGTTCCAATTTATAGAAATGATGAAGAACATACAAAAGTTATGGCGTTCATTGATAGTCTTACTTTCGAAATGGAAAAACTGAGATACCATGAAGAAAAAATTCGCTTCCAAATTGATGACCGCGATTTGCGTGGTGGTGAAAAACTTTGGGACTGGATTAAGAAAGGTGTTCCTATTAGGCTTGAGATCGGACCTCGTGATATTGAAAATAACTCTGTCTTCATGGGTAGAAGAGATAAAGATGCAAAAGATAAAACAGGAATGAAGGTAGATGATTTTGTAAGTAACCTTACCGTGATTCTCGATGAAATTCAGCAAAATATCTATGATAAAGCCCTGAAATTCCGTACTGAGAACACGATAAACATAGATGATAAAGATGAGTTCTATAAATTCTTTACTCCAAAGAATAAGAATAATCCGGAAATTCATGGCGGATTTGCGTTGAGCCACTGGTGTGAAAATTCTGAGTGTGAAGAGAAGATCAAGGATGACTTGAAAGTTACGATCCGCTGTATTCCCATTAATGATCAGCAAGAGACTGGAAAATGTATCTACTGCGGAAAAGAAAGTAAGAAACGCGTGGTTTTCGCGAAGGCATATTAATGGATTTCTATATAAATAAAGGCGACGAAATAGAATTATTCAAGCTTCTCAAAGCAGCAGGTGTTTGTGATTATTACAGTGACATACGCCATTTCATAAAAGACGGTTTAGTTAGTGTTAATGGTGAGGTTAACAAACTCAAGCATACAATGATTAAGATTGATGATCTAGTAGAGTATAAAGAACACAAGATCGTTATCTTGGAAAGTCGACCCAAAAAAGAGCAACGAGAAGAGAGAGAACATATTTCAAAAGAATATAAACCTCAATCTCAAAACATTCGACACGGTAAATTCAAATCTTGGCGACCAAAGCCAATCGAATTAGAAAATGATCTTGAAAATGAGATTTCTACACTCTCACAGAAACTACATGAAAAATTGTTATTTAAAAAACTCACTCTTTCTCTAGCAGAGTCCTGTACGGGTGGGATGATACAGGAGATGATCACTTCAAATTCAGGTGCTTCAGAATATTTCATGGGTGGAGTTGTAAGTTATTCAAACCAGGCAAAAATAAATGTTCTTAAGGTTAAATCCGAAACTATCAATAATTTTGGTGCCGTATCCACAGAGACTGCAATAGAGATGGTTAAGGGAACAAAAAAAATATTTGAAACTGATATTTCTGCTTCTATCACTGGTATCGCAGGACCTTCTGGTGGTACACCAGAAAAACCTGTCGGTACGATCTATCTTGCTGTTTCAATTAATGACAAAATAATTACCAGAAAATTATCACTTTCGGGAAATCGGGAAAATATCAGAAAGAAATCGGTTTTAATATTATTTAAGCTGCTTTTAGAAAATATATAATGCTTGCCAAAAAACAATAATTGTTTGTTGTGAATTCATACATAATTTGGAGATTTGAATGTATAAATTTTTTTTTATTATATTGTTGATCATCTTTTCCAGTTTGGTTTTTGCTGAGAATTTCGAAGTCATCAGTCAAACTGAAGAGGAACTGGTGGTGAAATTCGTTCTTCCTGAATTTCAAACAAAAATGATATCAACAAAATTAGGAGCTTTTAATAAAATAATCTGTACCGATGCATCATATCCGGTGGAAGCCGGATATCCATTATTACCATTTTTCACTGAGATTATTGGACTGCCAATTGATGGTGATGCCTCCTTTCAAATAATTGATAAAAAACAAAAAACTATCCCCAACTATAAAGATTATCCCACTGAAATGATGGTGCCTTCCGAAACTTCAGTTAGCTATCAATTCTATATGGAAAAAGATATTTATGATTTTTCTGCACTTTATCCCGCCAATATTTTTGAAAAGGGTTCTAAAGCTTATCTCGGTGATCGATATTTTATGGGATTCATCTTTCATCCTTTTCAATACAAAGCTAAAGATCATGAACTTGTTCTTACTGAAGAGCTGACTTTGCGCATTAATATTACCGGTAATAAAAGTAGAGTCATTTCGCAAGGTGAGAACTATATTGATAAGATAGCTGATTCTTTTTTCTTGAATAACAACTTCTCAACGAATTGGCGAAAAGAAAAACAGAGATCAGGATATATTCCATCAAGAGATGGTGATGATGTTAATGAACTTCGACTCATCATTGGCGAAGAAGGAATATATAAAATTAGCTATGAGTATCTTATGGAATACCTGGCAGCTCTGGATTTTCCTCTTGAATATGAAATGGCTTTCGATTGGGATGAGATCGATCCTCGAAATCTGGAATTATCATGCATGGGAAACCCGGTTCCTATTCATTTTGTAGGTTCTGCTGACGGTTCGTTTGATCCGGGAGATTACTTTGAATTCTATGGCGATCGCCATAACGGTGAAAACAGTTATTACGATGATTACACATCTGAGAATTCTTATTTCTTAACATTATTGGATCAACCGGGAAGCAGAATGGCAGTTGAAAACGGTGGTTTGGGCAACATAAATCCAGGTCAGTTCACAATTCCCGAATCATATCAGCATACTGTCCATTTTGAGGAGCAGAATACTAAAGATCATCTTGGTGCACAATATCTCTGGAATTCACATGATTTTTACCGAGAAGATATCTGGTTCTGGGCTAGAATTTATTCTCCATCCTTAGAGATATACCCGTTTGAACTTCAATATCCGGATCAGCGTCCAACTAAAAGATTTACAGCACAAGCCTGCCTTTTCAGTGTTACATTTAATAAAGATAATTATTCTCAGATTAACCATTCTGCACAAATTAATATCAATTCCTCACAGATCGGTCAGCATGAGTGGAATGGACAGTCTGAACAAATGTTTGATAATTTTAATGATCCATTATCGAATAGTTATTTATTCCACGGCGAGAATAATATGTACGTAATTTTGCCCGGAATTCCAGGCATTGAAAATCAACAGATCATGCTCGATTACTTTGATATAACCTACTGGCGTGAATATAAAACTGATACGGATGAGATGAAATTCACCGAACCACAAGATAAAGCATTAGGTTTATTCCAATTTGAACTGGATAATTTTTCTAACGATCAAGTCTCTGTTTATAAATTGGGAACAAGCATTATTGAAAACATTCACATAGAGTCATTTTTGGAAAATGGCGAGCCACCTTTTAAAATTTCATTTCAGGATAGCGTGATCAATCATAATACTGAGTATTTCGCTGTTACCGAAGAGATGAAAAAACAACCAGTTAAAATTCTTCCGAACATACCTTCCAATTTGAAATCACAAACAAACTTTGCTAAATATATCGTAATAACATTAACAGATTTTATTGAAAACGAATCTTTATTACAATTCAAGCAAACCTGGGAAGAACAGGGCAAGATAGTAAAAATAGTAAGCCTTCAAGATATTTTTGATGAATTTAATTATGGTATCCGTTCTGCTCAGGCGATAAAGGATTTTATCCAATATGCATATAATAACTGGAGTGGTTCGGGTGTTACGCATGTTCTTTTCATGGGAGATGGAATTACCGATGAAAGAGACAATAGCCCCAGCCGCGAATTTAATCTAATCCCTTTTAAAAATGTCTGGGTTGAATTCTGGGGTGCTATTGCCAGCGATAACTGGCTTGGCTGTATTGTTGGTGATGATCTGGTTGCAGATGTTGCAATTGGTCGTATTAATATTTGGAATGAGGATCAGATAGAAGACGTTGTTAACAAAACGGTTCAATATATAGATCAACCAAATTTCGAAGATCTTTGGCATAGTCATGTTACTCTTGCCGCTGGAGGAAATCCCGGAGAAGGAGCTACTTTTGCAAATCAATCAGAGATAATCCGCTCCATGTGGATACCTGATGATTACAATGTAAGCCGTGTTTATTGTAATACTGACGGTTTGCCGAATTCATATGCAGGCAATACAACCGATCTTATCAGTAATATTAATGATGGAACAATTTATTTGCAATTTATGGGACACGGTGGAGGTCATATCTGGGCAGATTACAACCTTTTAAATATTGCAGATATTTCAACTTTCAATAATGAGAATCTCCCTTTAGTAGCCAGTCTATCCTGTTACGGTTCTGCTTTTAACACACCTCAAAGCTCTTGTATTGGAGAAGAATTGATCTTGCGCCCAAACCGTGGTGCTATCGGGCATGTTGGTTTTACCGGATATGGTTATCTTTATGCGGATCTCTCTATCAGCAGATACCTTACAGAAGCGATATTTGATAAACAGATTCCCACAATTGGTGAGATCGCAAGTTTTACAAAAGCTAAGTTCTTTGCTTCTTACAATTTTTCGGGTGTAGGTGTTGCTCTTACACATGGTTTTGCTCTTTTGGGTGACCCAATGATCGAGCTCATTTTACCATATGACCAGAAGCAAGTTGATCTGAATAAATATAATCTTGTCGAAGAAGATACTTTGGTAATAAGTTCTTCTGTTGGACCGCAGATAAGCAATGGAAAATTTGTGGTTTTTGATGAAGATGATTCCCAGCTTCCACTTAATCAATATTATCCATTAGAGCTGCCGGTTGTAAATGATACACTTACAGTTTCTGATTTTATCGTTCCGGAAACCAATGATCCAATTTATTCTCAATATGTGAAGTTATTCGCTTATGGTGAAGAGGGAGAAGTTACCGGTATCACAAATTTCACTGTTGGGCAATCTGCAATGGTTAATCTTGAGATCATTCCAGATCCACCTGAATATGGTGACCCGATAAATATTCGTGCTGATTTCTTTGATGAACATGGATTAGCAGATATCTTTTTTGTACTGGAAAGTGATTCGTCAACAATTGAGATGATCAATATTGAAGACCATACATATGAATTAGAAACTCTACTCCCAGCATATTCAGCCGGGAATGTAGTCAGATTCCATTTTAAAATATTTGATGCGATTGGTGATTCTACCATCACGAATACAGAAACCATCACTGTTGCTGGCCCTGATCTAGTACTGGAACATATCGAACTTGCTGAATTTGAGAATGCACCTGCTGCCAAAGTGCTCATACGGAATTCCGGTTCAACAATAGCGGGTTCCTGCTACCTGAGATTATATTCATACAATGCTCAACTTGAACCAACATTAATATTATTAACAACTATTCAGATCCCACCTCTTGGTGTTCTGGAAAACAGATGGGAATATATTCCAATACCGCTTTTGAATAGAGAAATTATGTTTCAGGCTACAGTCAATGAAAACGAAGAGTCATTTTCTGAGATCAATATTTCGAATAATTTGATCTATTCAGAAAGTTATACAATAAATATGTTTGAAGTTGGAGCATCGGGAACAGTAGTTTCTGCATTGAGTCTGGATAATAATCTGCTTTGCGAATTCCCGGAAGATTTTTTAGACGAACCGGCAATTTTCTACATAAACTCCATTGTTTCTGAAGAACCATTTAATCAACCGGATATTAAATCTATACTTCCAGCAAACCAGACCAATTCATTCTGTTACGAAATTGGAACTCTTGATGAATCCTGTCTGGCAGATTCTATTGGTCATTTTCAGAATAATAAATTAATAACCCTTACTTTCAATTATGACCCGGCAGATTCACTTACCCAAGCTATGGAAATCGAAGGAAATTTCAATATTTACAGATGGGAAAGTGAATTCAATAAATGGATTAAATACGGTGGTTTGACAGATTCGGTTGCAAATACAGTAACTTATGAAGTGCACAGAACCGGTATTTATTCCATTCTGCAAAATAATGATGATCAAGCTCCTTATATTGAAGCCAATATTGAAGGGCAGGAATATACGCAAACCTTAAATTCCAGTCCCGGACAGGAATTCACTCATGGTGGATACATTTCTAAAGATGGGATAATATCTTTCATCTTGATGGATGCCAATGGAATTGATGTTTTTGAAAACAATATAAACCTTTATCTTTCTGATGGTACAGATGTAATTGAAATTGGAAGTAATGAATATTCTTTAACTATTTCTCCTGGGAATCTTAATCAAATCCCTCTCAAATATCAATTAAATAATCTGGAAACAGGGACATATTATATAACATTGGAATGTCAGGATGTGAATGGAAATGAAGAGAATCTGGAGATAGAGTTCATCGTAAATGAAAAATTTAATATTAATAATTTCGCGAATTATCCAAATCCTGTGAAAACCGCTACCGTTAGTAGTCATAATTCAGGCAGGACAAGATTTACTTATGTCCTTACAGACGATGCAGACAAAGTTAACATAAAAATATATACGGTAAGCGGAAGATTGATCAAAACATTCAAAGAGCTTCCGTCTTCAGTCGGTTATCATGAATATCCCCGAACTACTCTCGGTTGGGATTGTCGTGATAAAGACGGATACTTTCTGGCAAATGGTGTATATTTCTATCGAATAACAGCAACTAAAGGTAACAAGAAAATTGAGAAAACAAAAAAAATGGCGATTTTAAAATAGGTGACAATAATGAAAAAATTAATTATATTTATAACGTTATTGTTCTTTGTAGTCTCTCTTTCTGCAGGAAGATATGCTGGTGATTTTATGGTAATCGGTTCCGGAGTTCGTTCTTCCGGAATGGGAAAAGCGTTCACGGCAATTGCAAATGATGGTTCTGCAATTTATTGGAATGCTTCCGGTATTGCACAAATGCGAGAAACAGAAATTGGACTAATGAGAGCGTTCTTATACAATGGACTTGCATCTTATGATAATTTTAGTTTCTGCCAACCTCTTCCGAATGAGGTTACAATTGGTTTCAACTGGACCCGGCTATCTATAGATGATATTCCTGTTTTCCTGGAAGAACATCTGGTAGGAAACCCTAGTTTCCGATCTGCTTATTATGAATATAATTTAACAGGAGTTCCCGATGACTGGATGACCAGTACGGATGATCTCCTGCAATTTGCTTTTGCAAAACATGTACATTATGATCTGAATCTAGGCTGGTTGTTTTTTGATGTTCCTTTTGAACTGTATTTTGGTGGGAATATCAAATATATCAAACGCAAGATAGATGATAGTATCGGAAATGGCACTGGATTCGATTTCTCGTTTTTAACAAGGACAAGTCTTGCTGTTCTTTTTGAAAGAGATTGGCTGGGAGATTTTACTTTCGGTGTTAATTTTCAAGATATTGGAGGAAGCAATATTATCTGGGATGTAGTTGATGACAACTCCGATCATCAGGATGAAGTATTAATGAACAGTAAGATGGGAATGGCAGTTATCCAACCGCTTCCATTTATCAATTCCACTCTAACTTTATCGCACGATATTGATTATATTTACTATACGATCCATCATTTTGGCATAGAATACAAATATAGAGATCTGGTTGAAGTTCGATTGGGATATTATGATACAAATTTCACGACCGGTCTTACCATCATGTATAAAGATTTTTCACTTGATTACGCATTTCTCACAAATAATCTAGCCAGTACAAATCGAGTTGGTTTGAGAGTTAATTTCTAACAGGGAGTTCAAAATGAAGACAGCTTTTTTAATGTTGATAATACTCTTATTATTGTTGGGATGCACTGGAGAAGAGAGTCTGGGAGTCGATACACAAGCTCCTAATAAACCGGAATTAGTTCCTCATCTTGGTGATACGGGTGATGGTGAAGATTCTAGCATCCCAGGTGCAAATTATTATAATACATACGATCTAGATTTTGAAAATAATGGTATGGACGCCGTTATGGAAGGTAATTGGATAAAAACGCAATGGTTTCGACTAGAAGATTCTGATATTGATTATCTGAAAATATTCAGGTTTAGTTGGCAGGATTATAATGCCGACACTTTAAATTTTATTCAGATCATAGATACTGTAGATTATGATGAGCAAATCTATTATGTAGATAAATCTTCAATGCTAACGGATAAAATCAATTTTTATTTCATTGAAACATTTGATAATGCCGGGAATTCAACACTTTCTGATACAACCGGATATAAATTGATAGATAAACCTTACTTGATCTCTCCAGTTGATAATTTTTCATCCCAAAACATTTATGATGTCACTTTTGAATGGCAACAAAGTGCTGGTGCGACACAATACAGGTTACTGATCTTTAATGAAAATAGAGAACTAATTTGGCAAAACACACCGTTAGACATTGGGTATTTCACAGTCCAATACAATGGACCTCCGGTTGAACCCGGCTCTGTGCTGATCTGGCGTGTTGATGCTTTTGGCGGAACTCATTCAACTCCAAATCCGATCGAGGGGAATTATTACATTGTTTATTCAGGAGCCGAATCTATAGAACGATATATATATATTGGCGAGTAAATTGTCTTGACTCAATACTATAAAAAAAATTATTAAAAAATTTCAAGGAGAATAAATGAGAAGAACAATATTTATTGTATTTTTGGTAATAATTGGATTAAGTTTGTGTGCTCAAACTGAGGGTAGTGGTTTTTCCAGCTATAACCCTGGCGCAGTATACCAATATACCGGCTCTCTCACCGGAACTGAGCAGCTTAAGATCAGAACTTATATTTGGGGACAGGTTAGAAATCCGGGACTTTATATTGTTCCAGATGATACAGATCTACTAACATTAATTTCATCTGCAGGTGGTCCCACAGAAAATGCAAAGCTTTCTAAAATTAGTATAATACGATCTACAATGGAAGGTGAAAAAGTGATCACTGTTGATTTGAAAGAATATCTGGAAACCGGAGAGGCAGAATTAATTCCAATACTAAAGCCAGGAGATACTGTAATTGTTTCCGGTTCAACATATTATGCATTTACAAAAGCAGTTAACTGGCTTTCTCAGATCGCTGTGATATTAAGTGTATATATAGCAATTTCAAATGTAAGTAAATAAGCAAATGAGGTAATATGAAAGATCAGTTCAATCAAGTTAAATTCAACGAAGATTTTGAAGAACAGGAAATCAAACTAACAGATTATTTAAATATAATTATTAGATTCAAATGGATAGTAGCATCCATTTTTTTGGCAATTTTTGTTGTTTCATTTATCTACACAGCAAAAGCGCCTAGAATATACAAAGCAACTTCTAAAGTACTTCTGGAAGACAAAATGGGAAGCAATCTTCTTTTTTCATCAATGAGCAATAAAGCCTCTTCTATTAATAATAATATCCAAATAATTCAGAGTTTTCCAGTAATGAAGATTGCAAATCAAATACTTTCAAGACATGAAGAATATAAGAACTTTCCGATTTCACAAATAGAAGGAATCCCAGAATCATATTTGAAAAATAATTTAGAGATAGATACAGAGCGTGAAACGGATATTCTTATTATTAATTTTGAATCTACAAATCCTTTGGAAGCCAAAGAAGCTGCAAATGCTGCCGCACATGCATTAATGCAAGAGGATACCGATTATGCTAGAATTGAGTTCAAAAATGCCAGAGAATTTCTGGCTAATCAGCTTGATGAGTATGACCGTAGATTGCGTTCTACAGAAGAAGAATTGCGAACCTATAAAATTGAACATGGAATTTCCATGTTATCTGAAGAGACACAGAAGCTTATTGAGCAATCATCTGATATAACGGCATTGCTTTCTGAAGCTCAAACAGAATTAGATGTTGCAGACAACCATCTTAAGTTCCTTAAAGAAGAGTTGACTGCACAAGATGATTTTCTTGCGGATGTTAATTCTGTGCTCTCCTCTCCCCTTATTGAGCAATTAAAACAGGAAACTGTAACACTCCAAACACAATATGTAAATTTCCTCACAAAGTCTGAATATTTACCTGATCACCCTGAACTTGTTGCATTAAAAAAATCTATTGAAAGTGCAAAAACAAAACTCAATGAAGAGATACAGAAAATTCTACTGGTTAAATCCGGCTCTGCAGATCCTTTGATGTTCCGATCCAGTTTGATAGAGAAGATTTCTACAGCTCAGATCGATCAGAATATTAAATCTTCTAAAGTCTTAAGCCTGCGTAAAGCTGTTGAAAAATATAATGAAAAGATGTCTCTGCTCCCTGATACTGAAGTTCAGCTAGCAAGGTTGGAACGTAATTATAAAATCAATGAAAAGACATATACAATGCTTATTGAAAATTATGAAGAAGCAAAGATTGCTGAAAAATCCAAGATAGGTAAGATCCGTATTGTGGAAGAAGCTCGCATTCCCGAAGCACCGATAAAACCTAACAAGAAAATGAATATGATGATTGCGATTGTACTTGGTTTAGGTCTTGGAATTGGTGCAGCACTTTTGATCCACTCCATAGATTCAAAGATTAGAACTTTTGATGATGTTCGTAAATATGTCTCCTTGCCGGTTCTGGGAACTATCCCGCTTATTCAGGTAGATGATATTGAGCTTGATAATATTGAACAGAAAATTGCTACTTCAAACGGTTCTGAAAAAGAAAAACATAAAATATTCTATCAACAGGTCCAGACTAAACTGATAACGAATTATGCTCCAAAATCATCGACCGCAGAAGCATTCAGAATTTTACGTACGAATATAATTTCCCGAAAAAAGAATTCTGACTGCACTACATTGCTTATCACAAGTTCAGGTCCTAAAGAAGGGAAATCTACGATCCAGGCTAATATGGCTACCGCACTAGCTCAAATGGATGCTAAAGTCATTCTGGTTGATCTTGATCTCAGACGTCCAATGGTTCACACGATAATGGGCATGGATAAGGAGATTGGCATAAGTGATTTTCTTATGGATAAATCCACTCAGATTGAGAGTGTAATAAAAGAAACTAATGTTAATAATCTTGATGTTATCTCAAGTGGAATTATTCCACCAAATCCCTCTGAGCTTCTTGCCTCAAAACGAATGGACGAAGCAATTGAAAGTCTTAAAGAAAAGTATGATTATATCTTGTTTGATTCACCACCGGTAATAGCGGTAACTGACTCAATGGTAATGGCAAATAAAGTTGATTTGCTTATTCTTGCGATCCGTGTCAATCAGGCTGATAAAAACGTTGTCAAGAGAACAAAAGAACTCCTCGAGAATATTAAAGTTGATATTGCCGGAGTAGTGATAAACGGTATCCAACCACATAGATATTACAATAGTTACGATTACAATTATTATTACTATTATTATTATGGAAAAAGTGAAGAGAAAATGTCTAAGAATAAGTTCTTCGGCAAAAATAAACCTCTTTCTTGATGTTCTTTCCAAACGTTCTGATGGAT
>JAQICU010000101.1 GCA_027858325.1 Candidatus Cloacimonadota bacterium | reverse complement strand
AGCCATCTCCCCACAAACAGCAACTTTTTTTCCTTTTTTATGAGCATTATCAATTGTAAATTTAATTGATCTGATCACAGAGGGATGAGTAGGTTTATAATAATCGGAAATCGATTGATTATCTCTATCCACAGCGAGAGTATATTGGATAAGGTCATTAGTTCCAATGCTTAAAAAATCACACTCTTCCGCTATGGAATCTGAGGTGATAACGGCTGATGGAATCTCTATCATTGCTCCAAGCTTCATATCTGCATTAAAGGGAATTCCATTATTAGTCAGCTCAATGCAGCACAGTTCAATAATTTCTTTCACTTTAAGTAATTCATTCACACCTGATATCATGGGAAACATTATCTTGATATTTCCTTTGATATTTGCACGCAAAATGGCCTTTATCTGATGTTTGAATATCGGAATATTCTGCAAAGATATTCTAATACCACGGCAGCCAAGATTGGGATTTTCCTCGTAAACAATGTTTAAAATATTTGAGAGTTTATCGCCGCCTACATCAATAGTACGAATGATCACTGAATTAGGCTTACATTGCTCTGCGATATCTTTATATATTTTATACTGTTCTTCTTCAGTAGGAAGATCTTCGCGATCAATAAACAGAAATTCCGTTCTAAAAAGACCAATTCCAGCACTTTTGTATTTCAAAACTTGATCTATCTCTTGTGGTATTTCTATATTACTCATTAATTTAATCTTTTTCCCATCTTTAGTTATGGGTTCCACATCGATCAATTTAAGAAGCCTCTTTCGAATATTTTGCTCTTCTCTATGAATAACTTTATACTTTTCTAATACACTTTTTGTAGGAGAAATAATCACATAACCATTATTACCGTCGATAATTAGATTGTCTCCATCATTAATATTCCCCAATAATCCAAGTGTATTTACTAACATTGGAAGATTCATAGATCTAGCGATAATGCTGCTATGCGAATTTCTACTACCTCTCTCAGTACATAATCCCTGGATATTTTTCTCAAAAACTTTTGTTACAAAGGAAGGTGAAATATTTTCCATTATCAAAATTGAATTTTCATCAACATCAACCAATACTTCTTTTCTTTCATACATGATGTGACTTAATAATCTGTAGGCTACATCTTCGAAATCATTTACTTTGTGGGAGAGATATTTGTTACTCATACTGCTGAAAATATCTGTAGCTTCAGTAAAATATGTGTTGATGGCATATTCCAAACTATGCAGTTCTTCTGAAATAAGTTTGGAAATTCTGTTATTAAACTCAGGATCCTGCAAAATCAATTTGTGCGATTCTAATATATCTCTGTTTTCTTGTGAATATGTAAAATCTTTAATGAGTTTGTCTAATTCATCAATTACGAATTTGACATCCTTATTAAATTTAGCAAGTTCACTTTCTACTTCATTCTTTTGGATTTTTTTACGTTCGATATGCAATTCATGTTTCTTGATGAATATTGCTTTACCAATCGCAACTCCAGAAGAAACCGAATTTCCTTTGATCTTTTTCACTTTTATTATTCTTCTCCAAATTTTGCAGCGAACATTTCAGCAATTTCTTTGATTAGGAATTCCTCATCAACGCCATCAGCAACCAATTCTAATTCGGATCCATATTCAGCAGCTAGCGTCATTACACCCATAATGCTTTTCCCATTAATCTCCATATCAGATTTAACTATTTTAAACTCTGATCTAAATTTTGTGGCAGCCTTCACTATCATTGTAGCAGGTCTGGCATGCATTCCAAGTTTATTAACTATCTTTATGGTTTTTCTTATCATAATTTTGAAATCCTAATTCGTTATTCCTTTTTTTCAATCTGATTTTCACGTATCTTTGCTTTTCTGGTAAGATCTTCCTGCAGTTTATTTGTATATTCTTTTGCAGCATCGTAACCAAACAATTTAGAAATATGGTTCATAGCAACAACCTCAATGATGACTGCAATATTTTTCCCGGGAGAAATTGGAAGATAAATGATTGGAACATTGTTTCCAAGAATTTCAACAAAGTTATCGCTTAATCCGATCCTTTCATAATCCATGTTATCTTTCCACGGCATTAGTTCGATCTGAACATCGATCCTTTTCTTCATTCGTACAGCTTGTATCCCAAACATTTTGGCAACATCAATAAGTCCGATTCCTCTGACTTCCATGAAATGCCCATAATCATTTGTTCCACAACCTACCAGGATATCTTCTTTTGAAGTTATCTTAACAACATCATCAGTAATGATCCGTTGACCCCGTTCAACAAGTTCCAATGCACATTCACTTTTACCAATCCCACTTTTACCGGTTAAGAGAATTCCAACACCAAAAACATCAACCAGTGTACCATGAATCGTTTTTGACAGGGCAAAAATGCCTTGTAGAAATATTCGTAGAGAATTAAATAATTTATCTGTGGATAATCTTGAAGAAAAAATTGGGATCCGCATTTCATTAGCAAGAAATTCAATTTGTTTTGGAATAGAAAGACCCTTTGTAATAATAATAGCAGGGATGTTATAAACGAATGTTTCTTTGATATTATTATATAAATCTTTTTCTTTTAATGATTGTAGATAACTGATCTCCGTTTCACCAAGTATTTGTATACGGTTATAGTCAAACCTTTCAAAATAACCTGTTAATGCAAGTCCTGGCCTATTTAGAAAAGAAGTTGTAATATCACCTTGCATTGTATTTGGATGAGTTATCAACGAGAGTGAAAGATCTTTTTTCTTGATCTTATAAAATTCTTTTACGCTTATTTTTTTCATATTCCCTACTTTAATAGTGAGCCCGTTCTCGTCAAGTGGAACGGGCTCTAACAATTAACCTTATGGTTCTATCAACTTATAATGTTCTTCATCCTTTTTTACTAAAACATTAACCCTATCGGTTTCCAAATTCTTAAATACTAAATACATATCTTTTATGTTATCAAATTTTTCCAGCGCATCGTCAACTGTCAAATTCTCTGCTAAAATTCTTTTTATTTTTACTCTTTTCTTGCCTTCATTTCTTTCAATAAGATCTGCATAGACAAAATGAAAATTTTCTTTCAGGCTTTTCTTATTATGATCTGCCCATTTATCCTTCATCTTCTTTATCTGCTGCTCCATTTTATCAACAGCATTATCAATTGCAAGATACATGTTTTTCTCAATAGCTTCACACTTTAGATTATGCTTTGGTGCATGAACGATCAATTCAACTTTGTTACCATTCTTTTCTAATGAAAGGATAAAATGAGCTGTGATAATATGATCAAAGAACCTTTCCAACTTCGTACAGGAACCACCAACATGATCTCTGATCGCATTTGTCAGGTCGAAATGACGAGCAGTAATTGTGATTTGCATAATTGCCTCCTTTATTATTGCTGCAGGAATAGAAAATATCCTACAGCTATTTGTTTAAGATCTTCTTTGCTTGCTCTGCATGGTAGGAACTGCGTACAAGAGGAGCAGATTCAATAAGTCTAAAACCCATCCTAACACCCTCAATTTTATAATGAGCAAAAGTATCGGGATGAACATATTCGGCAACGGTGTAATGATCTTGTGTGGGCGCCATATATTGCCCAATTGTGATTATATCCACATCTACATCACGTAACTTTTTCAGCAGTTCAAGCACTTCAATTTTTGTCTCTCCGAGTCCAACCATAAAACCGCTTTTTGTAAGTATAGAACCATCAGTTTTTTTGGCTGTTTGAAGAACTTTCAACGATCGCTCAAAATCCGCCATTGGGCGAACAACTCCATAAAGGCGTTGAACAGTCTCGATATTATGATTCAACACATCAGGACCGGCATTAATTATGCGTTTTACCTGATCCAGATCACCTCCAAAATCCGAAATTAACAATTCGATTGCAACCTCAGGATCACAAATTTCTCTGATTTGTTTTATAACTTCAATAAATTGCGAAGCACCTCCATCGGAAAGATCATCGCGTGTTACAGTTGTGATAACTACATATTTCAAACCCAATTCATTTGACAATTTGGCAATCGCCTTGGGTTCATTTTTATCAACAGGTTCAAGGTTTTTCTTTGTTTTATCAATTGCACAAAAAGAACAGTTTCTGGTGCAAGTTTCTCCTAAAATCATAAATGTTGCAGTACCATTTTCAAAACATTCACCTTGATTTGGGCATTTTGCACTTTCGCATACCGTGTGAAGATTGTATTTTCTCAAAATTTTTATTATTTCTCGTGTTTTTCTGGCACCGAGTTTTTTTGACTTAAGCCAAGCTGGCTTTCTCAATACTTCCATATCTTCCTAATAATAATCTATATTTTATGTATCGCAAGTTTTTCCAGATCTTCAATTGCTTCCATAAGAGCTTCCGAAATGGTCGGATGTGCAAAGATCACCTTCTTCACGTCATCAATAGTTGCATTCAAACCAACTAATATTCCTGCTTGAGCAATTAATTCTGTTGCCTGTGGTCCAATAATATGAACACCTACAATCTTTTTGGTGTCTTCTAATGCAATTACTTTTACAAACCCGAAAGTTGCTCCCAAACCGAGAGCCTTTCCATTAGCAGAAAATGGAAATTTTCCAATGAGCACTTTATTAAATTTCCCTTCAGCTTCTTTTTGTGTATATCCAACAGAAGCTATTTCCGGATTTGTAAATGTGCAAGCCGGGATCTTTTTATAATCAAGATCGATGATCTCGATTTCAGCTTTATTCAATTCGTTATGAATAATATCAGCGACAATCAGACCCTGCTTGCTGGCTGTGTGAGCCAACATAAGTTTACCGGTAACATCACCTATAGCAAATACATTCTTCAAATTTGTTCCCATCATTTTATCAATATTTACAAATCCGTTATTCATAGAAAGTTCATCGTTTACAAATTTGATATCCATAACCGGTTCTCTACCAACACTTAATAAAACTTTATCGGTGGCAATTTCCTTTCCATTTGATAATTTAAGAAGAATACTGTTTTGAGTTTCCTCATAACTCTCAACAGAAGTATTTAGATGCAATTTTATCCCACTTCGTTTTAGAGCCATGGCTAATCTTTTGGATATTT
>JAQICU010000093.1 GCA_027858325.1 Candidatus Cloacimonadota bacterium | reverse complement strand
ACATCATCCTCTGCAGTTGCATCTGTAACATTATCATTTACTGTAAAAGTAAGTGCTTCTGTTCCGAACCAATCACTTGTTGAGCTGAATGTTACAATTGTTCCAACAATATCAACTGTTATTTCTGTATTTCCAATTACAGAAAGTGTTAGATCATCAAGATCTATATCATCTATGTATACTGCAAAATCTTCTACCAATGTTCCATCTTCTTCAAATGTAAAGTCATCCGGTAGAGTAATTGTTGGTGCATCATTAATCGGGTTAATAGTTACTTGGATAACCTGGCTTACAATATCACGATTATCTGCTACATTATCATCAAGATAGATCGTAATATCTTCAGTTCCATTCCAATTCAGTGTATTGGACTGGAAGACAACATCAAAATCTGTGATTGAAACATTAATATGTGTTGAGTTGTCTGCCGAAAGTGTAAGTACATCTGTCTCACCCCATACCTGATTGCAGAACCCACTGAAATCATAAGTAACCGAAGGCAGATCTTCATCTGCTTCGAATGTGCCTGTAATATTCAGGATTGGTGGATCGTTTACAGGATCAATGACTACATCAGCCATATCAACTACCATAGCATCAGATACACCATCGTCAACTATAAATGTAAGGGTTTCTGTCCCATACCAATTTAGGTTATTGCCGAAGGTTACATTATAATTTGTAACATCAACTGTAATATTAGTATTTCCACTTGGAATTATTGTTAGAACATCTCCATCAATATCATTGATGTATGGTGTGAAATCAAATGTAGCCGGAATATCTTCATCAACATTGAATTGAGGTGGCAGATCAATTGTAGGTGCATCGTTTACTGGGTTTATTGTCACAGCTATTGTCTGATTAGTTATTGCACGTCCACTATCGGTTACATTATCATCCAAATAGAATGTCACATTTTCTATTCCGTTCCAATTTGCTGTATTTGATTGGAAACTAACATCAAAATCTGTGATTAAAACATTAATATGTGTTGAGTTGTCTGCAGAAAGTGAGAGAATATCTGTTTCACCCCAGGTTTGAGAGCAGAATCCACTGAAATCATATGTTGCAGAAACTAGATCTTCTTCAGCTTCAAATGTGCCTGTAATATTCAGGATTGGAGGGTCATTCTCCGGTGTTACAATAATGTCCACCATATCTGCAGCAGTCGCATCTGTCTGCCCATCACTTATTGTAAACATCAGTATTTCCGAACCGTTCCAATCTTGAGTATTTCCAAAAGTTACTACCAATCCGTTAATACTAACAGAAACGTTTGTATTCCCAGATACATTAAGAGTGAGAGGATCGTTATCAAGATCATCTACATATAAGTCGAAATCCACAACCAGACCGGCATCTTCAGCATAAGTGAAATCGTCAGGTAAAGATATGGTAGGTGCATCATTATGAACCGTTAATGTAACAGGGATAGTAACTTGAGGTTCGCTTGGATCGTTGCTTTCTATTATAATATCTGTTGAATAATCACCATGTGGCAACAAAGCAGTATCAAAGTCAACACCTATCGCCATTGTACCTCCAAGCGGATCAATGCTACCATTGCTGTTCCTTAGCGATAACCAACTAACTATTGGATTAATAGCAATAGTAAAATCAAGTTGCTGTCCACCAATATTATCAATCGTCAACCAATGAGTTGATGTTTCGTTTGTATATAGGTTTTCTGCGAAAGAAGATGGTGAAACTTCTATATCGGGTGGGAAGATAACGTTTAAAGTGCAAGGTACCGTAACCGGTCCGCCACCATCATTTGTAACTAACAAATCAGCAGTATATGTTCCAACCGGAAGTCCGGTAGCATCAAATGTAACATCTATATCATCTGTTACACCTTGAGCACATGAGCCAGTTGTAGGATTATAAGTAAGCCATGTCTCTTGGAGCAATATAATTGAACCTGTTACAGTATGTGGCAGATTACCCCATATATCACCATCTATCTGGTAGGCGAGTGAAATATGCCCGGTTAAACTTGGAGCTATTGTAACATTCACAGTTGATGTAGCAGTTTGTCCACCGAATATATTTCCCCAATCTCCATCAGCATCATACCAGTGAATTGTTATTCCATTACCGGCTGATCCATCATATGTTAGAGGGGCATTCCCCCCTACAAAATTTGTAGCTGAATTTACTGTAACTCCAGGAGGGAATGTGACATAAATATCTGAAAGCCATTCTGAATCAGTACTTGCATTATATACCGATAATGTCCAATTTGTAGTTTCACCTGCAGTAAATGAGCCCGGAGAACATGCTACATAAGATCCTGTGATGTTATCGGAATCAGTAAAACCATGTGAAATTGAATAATTTAATGTTGATCCTGGATCTCCAATATTTGTGATATGCATCTGTTGAATTTCAGATTCATCAATTTCTAATGTAGATGTAAAGGACATTGGAGTTACATCAATTAATGGTATCGGTGTGCCTGAATTACTCACTGTAAAATATGCATCACTATCATCATAAGTTGCAGAACCACTTGAATCACTTATCCTGATTGAATAAGTTGTTGAAGCTGGCAATCCTGTTGGAATTGACCAGGTGAGATTTCCCGAACTGGCATTATGATTACTGATAATAGTGTATAATGGAGTACCCAAATCATAAAGATCAATATCAACATTTGTGACATCCTGGCTTGTCCAAGTAATACTATGTGATGTGCCAACTACCCAATTTTCTCCGCCATTAGGAGCTGTTACAGTTAAGTTAAATAGAGCAGCACCAGCATCGACCATTCCATACCCGCTATACCTATCCCATCCTGCAGATGACTCTACATTCACAATATCAATTGCTGTATTGATCATTTGTGTTCTGATCTGGGTGGGTGTCCATGATGGATTCTGAGATTTTATCAGCGCAGCTACTCCAGCTGCATAAGGTGTTGAACAGGAAGTACCATTGAACCACATTGAATAATCGTTTGAACTATAACCACCAGAACCACTGATATCTGTTGTTGGAAGTATTGTTGGTGCAATAATATCTACTGCATCTCGAGCATCCTGTGTTATTGAACCATAGTTGGAACCCCACCATACTTCATTATCTATTGTTACTCCATTGGGATCTGTAGAGACACCCGTGTTAACTTGTCCCGAATTTGAGCTACTTCTTTTTCTTCCATCATCAGGAGCAGCTGCTCCAACAGAAATTACATACTGGCTGTTAGCAGGATAATCTATTGATGAATTATTAGCATTAGCAGTAGCTGCAAAAATTGTAACTCCTGCATTTAGAGCATATTGTAATGCGGCTTCTGTATTAGGTAATGAGGAAGGATTTAAAGATGCTCCTAAACTTAAACTTGCAATATCAGCACCGTTATCTGCAGCATAATAGAGTGCATTATCTACTGCAGAAAAAGACATAGAACCAGCGCTATCTGCAACTTTTAGTGGCATAATACTACATCCACCGGCAATACCTGCAACACCTATACTGTTGTTTGCTATACCAGCAGCAATGCCTGAACAAGCTGTACCGTGACCTGGTGAAGCACTATCATCATCAGGGTTACTATCACCATCTCCAAAATCATATCCCGTAACTTGATTCAGATCCGCATGACCGGCATCTACACCTGAATCTATAATAGCAATAATTATACCTGAGCTGCCAAAACCCTGTGACCCGTTCCAACCTGCTTCTGCGTTTGTATCAAAACCTACCGTTCCGACAGCTGGACCTGTATGACTGTATGTAGTAGTATTATAACTCAAAAGTTGAGAAGTATTATTGTGACCCCACTGACTTGAATACATTGGATCATTAGGGACTGCAGCTGGATAAACTAAATAATCCGGAATTGCTTCTTCAATTTCTGGTAATTCTTTCAGTTGAGAGATAAAAAACTCAATATCAATCGAGTCATCATATTTGAAAATATACCATCTGGAAATGCCAAGTTGTTCATCCAATTGTTTATTATTAACTTCAACATAGGCTTTGGCAACGGATATTATATGATATTGTTCATTCAATTGATCTATTGCTTCAATATTGATCTGTTTCTCATTATCAATAGAAACTTGGTCAATAACATTTTCTGTTAATTTTACTAAAATTCTATCAGTTGCAAATTTCTGATTCCCCAGTTCGTGACCCAGTATTGAATTTGCTAAAAGCGAACTGAATGAAAATACAATCACAAACATAACGAACACATAAACATTTTTCTTAAAAAACATAACATCCTCCTCACTACAATTTTATTATTTAAAATAGAACACACTTTTAAGTAAAGCAATCGGCATACCAAACAATCAAATAAATGAACAATCATGAGGTATTAAGTCTATCCAAGCCCATAAATGAACTTTCTCTTTATCAAGACAAATTATTATTTCATTAATTTAGTCATAAATATATTACAGTTTTTGCCAAATTTGTCTGCATCTTATGACACAACCAATATGAACCCATCGATCGTTGGGTTCATATAATCTTTCTATTTAAATTTTACTTATTAACTTGAAATGTAGTATCACCATTTTCGAAATAAGCGATGATCTGATTGATTGCTGCAACTCCAGCGTTTACGTTGGCTTCCAAGGTTTGAGCGCCCATTTTTTTTGGAGTAAAATAGACTTGATCTCCAAATTTATTGATCATCTCTTCTGCATTAGCAGGTGTAATATCAGATGCATATTTTAAGTCTTTTCTTTCAGTTAGAACTTTAATCATATCTGCTTCATTAATAACTTCTTTTCTTGCAGTATTTATGATAGTGGCTCCGGGTTTCATTATGGAGATAAGTCTTAAATCAATAAGTTTTTGAGTTGCAGGGATAGAGGGAATATTTATAGACAAGTAATCACTCTGGTTGTATAATTCTTCAACTGAATTTACAGGGTTAACGCCATCTGCTTTACTAATAGCATTATCCACATAAGGGTCAAAGGCTATCACCTTCATATCAAAACCTTTAGCAATTCTCGCTACATTTAATCCCACATTACCATAAGCATGAATACCAACAGTTTTACCTTTAAGTTCGGTTCCAGATTTACCATTGAACTTACCACGAGCCATATATACCATCATACCAAAAGCAAGCTCTGCAACTGCATTAGAGTTTTGTCCCGGTGTATTCATGCAAACTATCTTTTTAGCTGATGCAGCTTGGCAATCCAGGTTATCATAACCCGCACCTGCACGAACTACAACCTTAAGATCATCAGCATTCTCAATAACTTCACTACTAACCTTATCACTTCTTACTATCAAAGCATCTACATCTTTAACAGCATTAACAAGATCACTT
>JAQICU010000089.1 GCA_027858325.1 Candidatus Cloacimonadota bacterium | reverse complement strand
ATTCTCTGCATGCTTGCTCTTGGTTGGTCTGGAATTCTTACTCCCAAAGAGACTCTTTCAGGTTTTTCAAGTAACGCAGTAATTGCCATGATTGCAGTAATGATAATGGGAAACGGAATTGCCAAAACCGGAGTTATGGATAAATTCTCCCGATTTATCCTTCGGATCGTAGGCTCCAGTAGAAGAAAACTCATCGGATTGGTTTCATTATCAGTTGGCTTGATCTCTGCGTTTATGCAGAATGTAGGAGCTGCCGCTCTTTTTCTTCCTGCTGTGCTTAATATTTCCAAACGCCAGAAGATTCCGGCTTCAGAATTGATCATGCCCTTAGGCTTTGCTGCTATTCTGGGTGGTACTCTTACTATGGTTGCTTCTGGTCCATTGATCCTGCTGAATGACCTGCTGCGTAGTGCAGATTTAAAACCTTATGGTCTTTTCAGTGTAACACCGGTGGGATTAATTTTACTAATTTCCGGTATACTCTTTTTTTTCTTTTTCGGGAAGTGGTTGCTGCCGCATGCAGAAGCTGGCAAAGAAAAATTATCAGATCAAAAGCATCTTATTGACTCATGGCATCTACCCTATGATATCTGTCGATATGCGATTCCAAGCAACAGTCAGCTTGTTGGAAAGACTCCTGAGATTTCTGGTGTATGGAATCAATATAAGCTCCATATTCTAGCAGTCTCCAGTTTAGATAACGTTGAATATGCACCTTGGCGTAACACAATGTTTCAGGCCGATCAGGAAATTGCACTGTTAGGTAATCTCAAGGACATTGAACGATTCGCTCACGATTTTCAATTGCAATTTCATAAAAAACTCAATGGATTCGAAGACCTGAAAGATCCTACATCTGCCGGTTTTATGGAAATAATTATTCCACCACACTCCTCGCTAGTAGGCAGCACTATGAGGGAATTGGCCTTTCGAAAAACCTATGCTGTTGAACCGGTTCTTTTTTTCAGCGGGGGTGATCTTGTGACGGGAGATTTCTCTGACCGGAAATTCAAATCAGGAGACACTCTGATTGTACATGGTCTTTGGGAAAAAGCCCTCCTTTTGAAGAAAAGCAATGATTTTGTTATAATTACACCATTTGAATTTGAAGAGAAAAAAACAGGTAAAGCTTTGATCGCAGGATTGTGCTTTGCCGCTTCTATCGGGCTTAGTATTGCCGGTTTTCCCATTTCTATTTCGCTCTTTTCAGGTGCTATTGCCATGGTGTTGACAAAGGTAATCCGCATAGAAGAAGTATATCAATCTATCGAGTGGAAAGTAGTATTTCTCATAGCCGGACTTATTCCACTGGGAATCGCAATGCAAAAAACCGGTACCGCTGAGTTTCTGGCAGAAAAAATTATGCTCGTGGTACAGGATGGGCATCCGATTTTTCTATTATCAACAGTAGCTTTGCTGGCAACACTCTTCTCACTGTTCATGTCCAATGTTGCTTCCACGGTTGTTCTGGCACCTCTGGTTATAAACATGGCACGGATCGGTGGTCTTGATCCACGCCCTCTGGTGCTTTTGGTAGCTGTTTGTGCAGCCAATTCATTCATTCTACCCACCCACCAGGTAAATGCTATGCTTATGACGCCAGGTGGTTATCGTAACTCTGATTATTTCAAGGCGGGAGGCGGAATGACACTTCTATTCCTGGTTGTGGTTATTTCCGTTTTCTATTTCATGTATTTGTAGTTGGATGAAACAGATTTCTGATTCTTCTTTTGAAGTTAATTCAGGAACTGCTGATCAGAAACTGTAATATATTTTTCAGGAAATTAATTAAGAATTTTAACTAGTAATTCAAGGAGGTTTTTATGTTGCTTAAGCACTATTTTATCGGAAAAGTTGCCCATAGTTCTTATATTCTGGCAGGAAAAGAATCCTGTGCTGTCGTTGACCCTCGTCGTGATGTGCAATTATATATAGATGAAGCTCGATCTATGGGAGTTGATATTACCCACATCCTGGAAACACACCTTCATGCCGATTTTGTATCAGGACACATGGAATTGGCTGAGTTAACCGGTGCAAAGATCTATGCACCAAAGTCTGGAAACTGTAAATTCGAGCATGTTGCACTATCCGAAGGTGATATTATCGAATTAGAAGACATGGAACTTAAAGTTTTAGAAACTCCAGGACATACACCTGAACATATCAGTTATGTTGTAACGGACAAATCGCGTGGTGAAGGTCCACTTGGAGTTTTTGTAGGTGATACTCTATTTGTGGGAGATGTGGGAAGACCGGATCTCTTTCCAGATATTGCTACTGAATTAGCAGAAAAATTGTATGACAGTCTTCACGAAAAACTGTTAAAACTTCCGGATTATTGTGAAGTTTACCCCGCGCATGGTGCAGGCTCGTTATGTGGTAGAGCAATGGGAGCTAAGTGGCGCACTACAATCGGCTATGAACGAAAGTATAACGCTGCATTGCAAATTACTGATAAAAAAGAATTTATGAAATCACTTACAACCAATATGCCTCCCGCTCCGGATCATTTCAGTCGATGTAGCGATATAAACAGAAAAGGTCCTATATTGACTTCTAAATTACCTTCCTTGAAAGAAATTGATTCCACCAAATTCAAAGAAGAAATAAAGAATAAAAATAATATCGTTTTAGATGCAAGAAGATACGATGCCTTCGGCAGTCAGCACATACCAGGAGCTTGGCATATTGATTCTGGTGGTAATTTCCCAACTTTTGCCGGCTGGGTTTTACCCACCGATAAAAATATTTTGCTTGTAGCCTCATCTCACAACGAGGCTTTGGAAGCAAATATCTGGGCTCGTAGAGTTGGAATTGACTCAATCACCGGTTATTTGGACGGAGGTATGTTTGGTTGGGTTGTTGCCGGATATCGAACATCAAATGTACAACAAATCTCGGCAGAAGATCTGCACGATATGATAACGGGTAAATCCAGTATCGTAGTGCTGGATGTGAGAGCGCCAGCCGAATTTGAAGACAATCATATTGAAGGAGCTATCAATATTCCAGCCCCGGAACTGCGGACTCGTTTTCAAGAACTAAATACTGAAAAAGCAACCGTAATGATTTGTAGCACTGGAAACCGTTCCAGCCTGGGAGCTAGTATTCTGAATCAACATGGTTTTAAAAATATTTTCAATGTGGCTGGTGGTATGACGGGCTATAGCGCTGCTGGCTATACTCAAAGCTGCAAGGTTTGTGAAAATCCTCACGGTTCACGTTATTTCACCAGGTATGTCCAATCTCGCCCAAGATGGAAATTGTAAGAGGTAATTATGAATTGGTTAACAGAAACGCGATGGTCGCCTTATATAGCAGGTATTGGGATAGGTGTTCTCAGTTGGTTGACTTTTTTAATTTCCAAAAAGCCAATCGGCTGCTCTACTGCTTTTGCGCGTACCAGTGGTATGATCGAGAGACTTTTCCGAGGGAAGAAAGTAGAACAAAAAATATATTACCAGGAAGTAAAACCGGAAGTCGATTGGGAATGGATGCTTGTTCTGGGCATAGTTATTGGCTCATTTGTGTCAGCTAAATTATCTGGTGATTTTCATTGGCTTTGGGTTCCTACTCAGTGGTCACAAATATTCGGATCAGAACCAGTCACCCGAATTATTGTAGCTGTTTTTGGTGGAATCTGTCTAGGTTTCGGTTCACGCTGGTCTGGTGGCTGTACCAGTGGCCACGGCATCAGCGGAACGCTGCAACTGGCTGTTTCGAGTTGGATATCTGCTATCTTTTTCTTCATCGGTGGAATTGCTACTGCTTTTTTGCTTTACAATGTTATAGGGTAAATGGAGGATATGATGAAAGAACAAAAACAAACTAATCTTCCCCAAAAACCTAGCCGTCTTCCACTTCTTTGGGGTTTGCTCTTTGGCATAATCTTTGGATTCCTGCTGCAGAAAGGTGGTGCTACCAAGTTTGACGTTATTGTCGGACAGCTGCTGCTGAAAGATTTTACTGTGCTCAAGATAATGCTTTCCGCTGTCATCACAGGCATGATCGGCATTTATTTCATGAAAACTTTGGGTTGGATAAAACTGAGTCCCAAACCAGGTTCAGCAGGGATGAGTATCGTTGGCGGCTTGATCTTCGGAGTTGGTTTTGCTGTGCTGGGTTACTGCCCTGGAACAATTGCCGGTGCTGTTGGCAACGGATATCTTGACGCTTTGATAGGTGGGGTTGCCGGTATTTTGATCGGTGCCCATCTCTTCGCTGTCATCTATCCGAAAGTTAAAGATAAAATACTAAAGAAAGGTTATTTCGGCACGATCACCCTGCCCCAGCTTTTAAAAGTGAATGACTGGGTCGTTGTTATTCCGGTAGTTGCCCTGCTGATTTTCATCTTAATCCGGCTTGAGGCTGCTGGATTTTAAAATTATGAATAATTTTGAGGTAAACACATGAAAGAAATTTTACATATTGTATCAACAGTAATCGGGGTCATAGGTGTATTAATTATCATCTGGGGTGTGATTCTGATAACGATCCGTCTCCTAATGTTGGAGGTTAAACGTTTAAAACAAAAATCGATATTTCCGGAACGTGAGACCTTGCGCCATCAATTGGGATCATATCTATTATTGGGATTGGAGTTTATGATCGCGGCAGATATAATCGGCACTTTTACGCATCCAACTCTGATCGATATGGCTGTATTAGGCAGCATCGTATTGATTCGCACAGTGATCAGTTACTTCCTGGAACGCGAGGTTGCTGAATTTAACCCCGCTGTTAAGGAAAAATAAATTCCTTGAAACTTAAACTTAAAACATTTCTCTTAAGTTCTCCACCTAGGATTGTTTTATTAAGTTTTGCCTTAGCAATTTTAATAGGCTCAGTTCTTCTCTGGCTGCCTCAGGCAAGTACAAATTCAGGATCATTGTCATATTGCGATGCCTTGTTCACTGCCACTTCCGCTACTTGTGTAACGGGATTGATCGTAGTGGATACAGGCATTGATTTTACGCATTTCGGACAAATTGTGATACTAATTCTTATTCAAATTGGCGGACTGGGGATCATGACGATCTCCACTTTTTTTATGTATCTCATTTCGGGTAGATTGAATATTTTCGATCGGGATATCATATTTGATGCTTTCAGTCAGGACCCGATACGGAACTTCAAACGACTTTTAATGACTGTCTTTGGTTACACAGCTGCCCTGGAACTACTTGGTGCCTGCCTGCTGTTTACCCAGTTCATCTCTTCTTTTTCGTTAAAAAGAGCAATTTATCTCTCTATATTTCATTCCGTTTCTGCTTTCTGTAATGCTGGGTTCTCACTTTTTTCTGATAGTTTTATTGCTTATCAGGGACATCTGCTAACTAATATCGTCATTTGTGTACTTATTGTTACAGGAGGTCTGGGTTTCGTTGTAGTTTTTGATATTCTCTCAAAACGCAAAATACCAAAACGAATGTTTTGGACAAAGCTTAGTCTTCATTCACGCTTAGTCTTAATGACGACAGCCATCCTTATCCTTTCTGGCACGATATTATTCCTGATACTTGAACGCAATAACAGTCTTGCCGGAATGAACAGCATTAATTCTATTATGGTCTCTCTATTTCAATCTATAACGACCAGAATTGCCGGTTTTAACTCAGTAGATATTGGAATGCTGCGGAATTCAACTCTCTTTCTATTTATTATCTTAATGTTTATTGGTGCCTCCCCCGGTTCCTGTGGAGGCGGTATCAAAACGACAACGTTCCTACTTTTTTTACTTTCTATGAAAGCCCGGTTTCGGATGCAGTCGAATGTCAGTATTTTCAGTAGAGGAATTCCCAAAGCTACCATCTCTAAAGTAACTGCTATCATTTTCTTCTCTTTGTTCATCATCATCGCATTCACCTTACTTCTATTGATTACCGAACTCCCTGAAGTACCGCATGATCAAACAAGGGGTTCATTTCTGGTTTATTTATTTGAAATTGTCTCTGCTTATGCAACAGTCGGGCTCAGCATGGGAATTACACCTCATTTACAGAATATCAGTAAATTCTGCATAATTATCCTGATGTATATTGGCAGACTGGGACCTCTTACCCTGGCTATAGCTCTTAAAAGCAGAAATGAATCTAAATTGAAATATATGGAAGAAAATATTCTTGTCGGTTAAATCTAATAAAATCGAGGTTTTTTATGAAAACGTTTATTATTATCGGTCTAAGTTCTTTTGGTCGATATCTGGCTCAATTCTTATCCGAAAAGTCTTTCAATATCATTGCAGTTGATAATGAAGAATCTAGGATAAATCAAGTAAAAGCATTTGTAAGCAAAGGCATTGTAACTGATGCAAAAGACGTTGAAACTCTCCAGAAAATTGGTGTTCAGAATGCGGACGGAGTAGTTGTAAGTTTGGGAGAAAAAGTCGATGACAGTATGGTGATCATTTATCACTTGAAGCAATTGGGTGTGAAAACAATCTATGTAAAAGTCTTGAATGATGATCACGCCAAGATCATCAATCTTATCAAAGACACAGAGATAATTTTTCCTGAATGGGACAGTGCTTTTAAACTGGCTCAACGCATCGGTAACCCTAATATTCTTGATTTTGTCCCGCTTTCTGAAGAATATAGCATTTTGGATTGGGTTCCTACAGCTAATTTTATCGGAAAATCAATCGGAGAATCGGAGTTGAAAGAAAAATATAAGGTGATGGTAATAAGTGTTGAAGAAACACTGCCAAACCGGACAAAACTAATTCCCCGCTCCAACCATATTATCAAAGAAAGCGATGTGCTGGTACTTATTGGCCGCAATGAAGATCTGGATGAATTGAAAAAACTGAATATATCATAAAGAGTTCCCAAACATATGAAGAATATATCAACGGTACTTTTATCAAGCACGAATAACAAAATTCAGGAGGTTTTATGAAGATTTTTATCGACAGTGCAGATATTGATGAGATCAAAGAAGCTTATAAGGGTGGAATTATTGATGGAATTACGACCAATCCTTCTTTGATAAAAAAAGCTGTAGACAGAAGACCAGGGCTCAACATGAAAGAATATATTGAGCAGATCCTTCTTATTGCAAATGGAACCCCGGTTAGTCTGGAGGTGATTGGTAATGCTTATGAAGACATCGTTAAAGAGGGTAAAATCCTATTTAATATGTTCAATCCAATTGCTGGAAACGTTATTGTTAAAGTACCTGTTAATCCTGCAATTACCGATGTCCCCAGTTATGATGGAATCGCTGCTATAAAATACCTTACCAAAACGGGTATACCAATAAATGCAACTCTCGTATTCACACCCGAACAGGCTTTGCTGGCAGCTAAGGCAGGTGCTGTTTTTGTCAGTCCCTTTGCAGGCAGAATTGATGATTTCATCAGAGAAGAGAACAAGCTTGCATACGATAAAACAGATTATTACCCTTCTGATGGCTGGGATAGTTCTAATTTAAAATTAGATGACAATGGAGTAGTATCTGGAATTGACCTTGTAAGTCAATGTGTTGAGATCTTCCGGGAGCATGAACTACCTTCAGAAGTTCTGGCTGCATCTTTAAGGAATCCCCGACAGGTAAGAGAAGCAGCGCTGGTGGGTGCAGATATAGCAACATTACCTTTCTCGGTCATCAAAAGTCTGCTTTACCACTTCAAAACAAAAGAGGGTATGCAGAATTTCATTAAGGATATAGTTCCTGAATATACTGCTCTATTTAAAGGTAAAGTGTTAGAAATATGATTGTGATTTTTGGGGCAACAGGTGATCTTACCAGAAGAAAATTAATTCCTGCATTACAAAATCTGTTTTTAAAAGGAAAATTAAAGGACCGGGTAGTTTGCCTGGCTAGAAAGAAGTATTCTCGTCTGGAATTTCTAGAAACACTGCAGACTGACAGACTAATTGGAGAAGTCTCTTATAGTGAAGAGTTTCTTAAATTGATATCTTATCATTTTACTGATTTCTCCAGCCCTAACATTGATTACTTAAAATCTGTTTTAACCACAGATGAGGAAGTCACATTCTATCTTGCAGTTGGTCCAGAGCTTTTTCAACCTATAACTGACATTATCAGGCAATTGAATCTTGGCAGAAAAAAAATTGTATTTGAAAAACCTTTTGGTAATGACCTTGAGTCTGCAACCAGACTGAATAGATGTATATCAAAAACCTTCAAAGAAAAAGAGATCTATCGTATTGACCATTATCTTGGTAAGGAGATGGTTCAAAATATTCTGGTTTTTCGATTTGCCAATTCCATTTTTGAACATATCTGGAATAGTAATTTTATCAAGAAGGTAGAAATCATTATATCTGAAGAGATCGGTGTTGAACAGAGATCTGATTATTATGATAAGGCTGGGGCTTTAAGAGATATGATGCAGAATCATCTACTGCAGCTTCTAGCCCTAACAGCAATGAGTTCTCCAGTTTCTATGAAAGCTGATGATATAAGGGATGAAGTTGCTGATATCCTTAGAAAGGTAAAAACGAGAGAAATTACCGTTGCTCAATACAATTCTTATAGAAAAGAGGTTAATAAACTGGACTCTGAAACCGAAACATATGTCTCCTTAACCCTGGACATCGAAGATGATAAATGGCGGGAAGTTCCCTTTGTGTTAACCACAGGAAAGAAGCTGGCAAAAAGATTTGCCGAGATCAACCTTATTATGAAGGATGTTAGCTGCAAACTCTTTTCCTCAGATAATAAAGATCAGAATATTCCCAATATGATAAGTTTAAAAATCCAACCGAATGAGGGAATTATAATAAAATTTAATGCTAAAATCCCTGGCACAGATATGGAACTGCAGCAGGTAAAAATGGAGTTCTGTCATAAATGTGAATTTGGTCCAAATACTCCAGAAGCATATGAATCTTTATTACAGGACATAATTGAAGGGGATCAGACCCTTTTCACTAGATGGGATAGTGTTGAAGCCAGCTGGAGAATAATCGATCCGATTATTGAGAAGAAAAATGAACTTTCCTTTTATAAGGAAGGTTCGGAGGTTAATTTATGATAGGCTTTATAGGACTAGGTAGAATGGGCTTTTCCATGGTGGAAAGATTATTAGAAAACGGCATTCAGGTTGTCGCTTATAATCGTAGCCCCGAGAAAGTTCGGAAAATTGCAGAAAGAGGAGCTACTCCTGCTTATGATATTGATGAATTGTTGTCATTACTTCCTGAAAGAAAAATATTGTGGTTGATGTTACCTGCTGGTAAAATTACAGATGAAATGATCTTATATCTTCTGAAATTTCTGAAAAAAGGGGATATTATTATTGATGGGGCTAATGCTTATTTCGGTTTTGCTGAAGAGCATGCTGAATGGTGTAGGGAAAAAGGAGTGATCTTCTTCGATTGTGGAGTTTCCGGTGGAGTCCATGGACTGAAAAATGGTTATACACTTATGGTTGGAGGTCATGAAGAAGAGTTCCATCTAATCGAACCTTACTGCAAGAACTTGGCTCCGGAAGGTGGTTACGGTTTATTTGGACCCAATGGAGCTGGCCATTATGTTAAAAGTGTTCATAATATTATTGAATATGTATACCTGCAGGGATTGGCGGAAGGAATAGAGCTTCTCAATGGATTCAAACATCCGATAGATCTGAAAAAAGCTACAGAAGTGTGGCGTCCAGCCTCTGTTATTAACAGCTGGCTCCTTGATCTTACAGCAAAGGCCTTAAGCAGATCGGATTTTGAGAAAATTGGTACCCGGATCGGATCTGTGACGATAGATGAGCTTAAAGCCACAAAAGAAGCTGTAAAAGGTTTTACTCCAGCCTTTGATGAAGCTGTGAAGGTCAGACAGATGGAGGGAAATAACTTCTTACTTGGTAAGAGGATTATAGCTGCGGTCCGCAACGAATTTGGCGGGCATAAAATTGAAAAATAAAATGTATTTTTTTAATACTGATAGATTAGTATTAGATGACATCGCAGCCTCTTTGATAGAGAAAGAAATTAACAGACTAAAAAAGAGAGAAATAACTCTGGCAATTCCGGGAGGCAGATCTGTTGCGGGTATTTTTCATAAGTTAAAAAACAAATCTATAGATTGGCAAAAAGTTCATATATTCATGGTTGATGAGAGAATTGTACCAATTGATGATCCTGAAAGTAATTTCCACTTGGCAACTGAAATATTTCTGAATAATCTTGTAGAGAGCAAAAAACTTCCAAAAAAGAATATACACCCCTTTATCATGGACAACTCCAAAGAAGATCATGGTGTTTCATGTTATGAAGAAGATCTGCTTAGAATCAGTGAGAATTTCGATATTGTCCTTTTAAGTTCAGGAGAAGATGGTCATATTGGAGCACTTTTCCCTGATCATCACTCCATTAAGAATAACTCTGAATTCTTCCTTCATATAAAGGATTCTCCAAAACCACCATCCGAAAGAATAACTATGTCTAGGCAGCTGCTGCTTAGATCAGGTGGCGTATTACTTATTTTTTATGGAGAATCAAAGAGGGATGCCTTAAATCGCTTCAGAGATAGATCTGTAAAACCCGACTCCTGCCCATGTAAATATGTTAATAAAATAAAACATTCTTACATACTTAGTGATCTTGAAAATATGTAATATACTTTAACTAAGACCTAACGTAATAACTAAGATGTTTTTTCAATCTGGAATGCTTTTATTGATGTTTCGATAAAATCGTTTTTTTACAATTATTTATAACTCCGGATCACGGGATACTTATCAACCAAAAATAAGATCGATAAGTTACGATTCGGGGAAATAATAGCTGAAAGATAGACTTAAGTAAATATTAATCTTCCCAAAGGTTTGTTCATTATTATCGGTTTAGCTTTATGCTAATGCTTCAAATCTATATTTATTTTCGAGAACTGCTCTTACGAGCAGTTTTTTTTTGAAGTTTATAAAATCTATTTCTTCTTATTAGAACAACTTATATTTAGAAAGAAATGCTTCACAATAACATTTAGATCCTACTATTATGGGTTAAGAACAACTATTTTTCGAAATAATAACCTATTTTGATTATTAATTTCTATTAATTAATAGTATTGTTACCTGTATCTGAAATCTTTCTGATAATTTGATAATTTCAGTATTACTCAACTTATCGATAGTTGGAACAATAAAATTTCCCTTCTTGCATGTTTGCACTAGATCTCTTATTAAGGCTGGTCTTTTAAAGTGTTTATTGATCCGTGGATATTCGTCATAAGGCTTTCCTGAAGGTTTGAACACTCTCTGGAAGTATCTTCCTCTATTTCTCCTAATACAACCATCATGAAGTAGAATTTTGATGTATCTCCAGATAGTTGATTCACTGAAAGGAAGAGTGTTCGCTATATCGGCAACTCTACTGATTAAAC
>JAQICU010000344.1 GCA_027858325.1 Candidatus Cloacimonadota bacterium | reverse complement strand
TATCTTTTCTTCCGCTTTACGAATTTCTGTGATATCTACAAAAATCCCGATTGAGCCTGTATAATCATCATTTTCAAACAGAGGACTTGCAGTTATTGAGATGAGCCTTTTTTCCCTATCTTTGCGTATAATTTCTATTTCATATTTTGAACTGTGACCTTTGAGACGATTATCAGTTTCTAATTTTAATCTGTTATAATCCTCTGATGATACTAATTTCTGAAAATTCATAGTATCCATCTCTTCATCATCGTACCCAAATATTTTTCTTGCAGCTTCATTATAGAAAGTAATATTCTCTAATTCATCAGTAATAACCATGCCCTCTTCAATAGATTTAACCAGATATTTATATTTACCTTCGCTTTCGCGAATTCTTTGATCTGCGCTTTTACGATCCGTAATATCGGTTGCTGTTCCCAGAACTACTACTAAACCGTCTATCGTAGTTCGGCTATTAAATATCTCTACCCACCTGATTTCACCTTGCTTCGTAATGATTTTAAAGTCATATTTCTGAACAACATTCTCTCCTTTGATTCGATTGAATCCTCTGGTCATAACCAATTCCCTATATTCAGGATGAACGATATCAAAGAAATTCATAGTTAGAAGTTCCTTCTTTGAAAACCCGGTTATACTTGTTATAAAGGGATTTACATAAGTAAATCTGCCCTCCATATTGAAGGTAAATACAGCAATAGAAATATTCTCTGTAAGTTGTCGAAATTTTTGTTCGCTATCATGTAATTTTTCTTCTGCTTCTTTTCTAACACTAATCTCATCAATTTTTTCTCTATATAAAAAATACAGAAATGCCAATACTATCGAACCGAATATTAATCCAATGACCAGAATAGTAGTAATTTTTTTCTGATAGATCTTAGTTTCCTGTAATCTATTTATCTTTTTTTCTCTATTCTCTATCTCAAATTTAGTTTGCATTTCTGCTATTTTCTGGCTTCTTTCTTCAGAATAAAGAGAATCATGTATTGTTTTATGCAATCTCAAATATTCATAAGCTTGATTATAATCTTCTATTGCTGCATAATATAATGATAACTCTTTATAATTTTCTGAGATTAAATCATCCAAAGCTATCTCTTTAGCTAATGTCATACTTCTCTTAAATTGGTCAAAAGCCTGTTGGTAACGCTCCATCGACATAAAAGTCGAACCAAGAAGATTACAAGTATAAGCAATACCTTCGGGATTTTCAATTTCTTCAAAAAGATTCAAAGCCATGAAGTTGTACTCTATTGTTTTTTGATAATCTTCTTTTGAGTGATAAATACTAGATAGATTGTAATAGCAAAATGCCATACCGAATTTATCATTAATTTTTTGCATGATTTCCACAGAACGATCAAGATAATTTAAAGCTTTATCCAACTCTTCTAACTCTATATGTACTAACGCAATGTTATGAAGAATTTTTGCCATCCCGTGTTCATTTCCAATTTCTTGTCTATTCTGCAAAACTATTTCATAGTATTGAAGTGCTCGAACAGGATCATTTATTTGCAAATAAATATTTCCAAGATTGTTCAAAGCACTTGTTAAATGATTTTTGTCGTTTTCGGATTCAAATATCTTTATTGCTTTCAAGGCAAAATAAAGAGCATTATCATAATCTGCTAATTGCGTTTTGGCAATAGCAATATTAAGCAAAGCGACTCCTTCTCCAATAGAATATGAATTTGATTCAGCTAATTTTAATGCTTCATTGTATTTAAGAAGTGCTTCCGTGTATTTTCCTGAATACTCATAAGCTACCCCTATTTGGTTTGTATAATCTACTTGTTCGATATATGATTCTGCATTCTCAAGAGCTGATTTTGCAAATTCAACACTTTTTTCAGGAGAGATATTCAGATATTCTTGAGAAAGTTGAAAATAAATATTACTTTTATTTGCATTCGATTTATTTAACTCTGTATTTAAACTATCGATAACTGATGCAAATGCGGAAATGTGCATTATAAGTAAAATTAAAAAAAATAATAATTTCTTCATTTATATATTTCTTACCTTTAATTTATTTATAGTCTTTAAAATCTTGGATTGATAGAAGTGTCAAACAAATAATTACTTTTTAGATAAATACTCAAGTATCAACTTTGCACTTTTATCTCCGATACCCTTAATACTCATCAACTCCATTAAAGACGCATTTCCAATATTATCTACAGAACCAAATTTCTTTAGAAGCGAGAATTTTGTCTGTTCTCCAACTCCTATAATTTTATCAAGCTCACTTGTAAGGGTTCGTTTTTTTCTTCTTTTTCTATGGAAATTGATAGCGAATCTATGTGCCTCATCACGAATTGTCACAAGCACCCTTAAAGCTGAAGAATTACGGGGCAGAATAATCGAATTTTTGATGTCAGGCAAGAATACTTCCTCTATCCGTTTAGCTAAAGAGATGATCTCAATATCTTCGATTTTCATCTCTTTTAAGATATTAAAGGATTTACTAAGTTGTCCTTTACCTCCATCAATTACTATCAGATCTGGTTTCTCATTTTCCTCGATCTTATTTAGATAACGTCTCATTGTCTCTTCCATCGAGGCAAAATCATCCTGCCCATTTACAATTTCCAAGATAAAATGCCGATAATTCTTCTTCTTTGGTTTCCCGTTTTCAAAAAACACCAATGATGAAACAGTATCAGTACCCTGGATAGTGGAAATATCAACACAAACCATTTTTCTGGGAAGCTTTCTGAGGTTGAGTTTATCCTTTAATTCCTTTATCGGAAAGATAGTACGATTGCTTTTTCTCAAATATTTTAATTTCTCTTCTTCAACAAAATTAAAGGCATTTTCACGAGCTATAGAAATTAGAGCCTTTTTATCTCCCTTTTTGGGTATTATTAATTTATTCTTCAACCATTTATTAATAGTTTCAAGATCATCGGGCTCTATTTGCAAAAATATCCGGAAAGGCAATTCATTCATTTTTGATGAATAATATTGTTTCAAAAATGCTTCCATGATCTGGGGAAGTGTTGTTCCATCTGTATTATTAAGTGCATAGATCTCTTTGTTTAACAACTTCCCGGAAAGTATCTTCAGTACAGCAACTGCAGCTTTGCCTCCTTCCTGATAAACCCCGACAACATCCCTATTTTTTTCATCTGTGAAAAACATGTTCTTCGATCTATTTAATTTTTGTATATTTACAATTTTATCTCTAAATTTTGCAGCTTCCTCAAAATTAAGGTTATCAGAATATTCTTTCATGCGTAAAGAAAGATCACTTATCACATCATGATTTCTACCTTTGATAAATTGGATCAGAGCAGTTACATTTTTGCTATATTCTTCAATGCTTATCTTTCCAATACACGGTGCAGGGCACTTTCCCAATTGGTAATTCATACAAGAGCGTTGGAATACAGGTTTACCCTCCGGAATATTTCTTGTACAGGTTCTGATTGGAAAGATCCACTCAAGCATGCGTAAAGTCTTTCTCATAGCTTTTGTATCTGTGTAAGGTCCAAAGTATTTTGAGCCGTC
>JAQICU010000329.1 GCA_027858325.1 Candidatus Cloacimonadota bacterium | reverse complement strand
CCATCATGTAGTAAATCACCAATAGCAAGTTGGGAAGGTTCTTCAGATGAATAGGGTGAAAGTTTAAAAATTTCTTCAATTTCACTATCTCTTATTCTGAAAATATCTCCTTCAATATTCTGGATAAATACAGAATTGTACTTGGGATTAGTGTCATTATAACAAACAGGATAATGTGTTGAGGTTCCATGTCCCGGGATTTCAAATGTTATCTGAATAGTTCTAGATACTGGATCAATGAAATGAAGTCCATCAGTATTCGAAGCAATTAGCGATGAACCATTGTATGCTAGTTGTGTATTTTGTATTTCCAGAATTGAATCATCCAAATATAATTCATCATTTGTCGGAATAACGAGAGTTTGAAATTCCTCAATTAATAAAGGTGCTTCAGCAAGATCGGATGAATAATCTGTAAACTCATTTATATATGGTGAAATTTTGGAGAGGTTAGAATTATTTACAAAGTAATACTCATCTTCTCCATCATTATCTTCATCAAAGTTAAGGATTTGCTGAGTTGGTATCGAATCATAAATTATATTCACATCGAGTGTATCCTGCCAAATCTCATCAACATAAGAAATAAAATCTATTCCATTTTCACTCAATACAGGGAATGTAGGCCAAGTATCTGAATTGCCAACATATCCAATTGCACGGATAGAATCAAATTCTGCGATCTTTTGAGTTACATCGAACAGGTTAGCTCCAAATTTGAATGACATAGTTCTTTCTATTCCATATTCAACAGAACAACTACTGATGTCATAGATCGAGTATAAGAATGGATCTCCATCATTTGTCAATAAAGCGGGTTTGGTTGAAGAACTAAATCTATCATTGAATATAGTTCCGACAAATTCAAGTTCCCCATTATTATTTACAATGTAGTCGTTATCCCAACCGGTAAACCAGCCTTCTTCGTCGAACAGCGGGTAATATTTGTAGAATGGTTCAAACGAAGTTCCCCGCCAGAACATTGAACTTGTGTTTCCAATATCATCAAGACCATCAGCTTCTACAATTTTTACTGCCCGAGATGAATGACGTATATTAACAGTATTATTCTCATAATTGTTATTTTCATAAAGAATTTTTTCGTCAATATGCCAGATAAGAAGTCCACCACCGTAACTATTATAATCATCAGAGATCCAGCCTGGTAGAAGATAATCGTATTCATAAGTTGGATCTGAGCTTGGATTCGGGTATGGGTAAGTTGGATAGAGAACTACTCTGTCGTCTGCAGATGTCCAGGGGTATGCTCCTCCATCTCCGTCGGGATCTACTTGTCTGTTTTCTACTAGAAGATATTCAGTTTCACTGAGTGGGATTTTAATAAAGTAAGCTGAGCTATCGGTTATGGCTGCCGGATCAAACATTTTCTCAGCCGGCAGAACGGTTATTTTGCTATCGAAATCAAATTCATCAATATCTTTCAATATTCCACGGGCACGATATGAATCTTCAAAGGCAACAATGCGTGACCATGCTCCAGGCAGAGCCGGGAAAATCCCTTCGACTTCATAATAAATATCTGCTTGTCCATTTCCTGTTTCATCAATACCCAAGCTTATCGCAGTTAAACCTCCACTATCCATAATATCGAAATATCCAACTTGTGGTGTGTAGTTCCTGGTATTATAGAGATCAACAAATCCGAGTGAGTGACCAAATTCGTGAACCATTACAGCATTAATAACACCCCAATTCGGGACAACAGGAATGCTTCCACTTTCATCTGGATCAGAATCCTGAATTATTGTTTCGGGAATATTGCAGGCATGATTAATAGTTACAGTACCATTATCTACAATCGCTTCCTTTCCATCTCCCACAACTATAAAGAAAGAAGGCAGATCGGAAGGTGTATCACCCCAAACATCGTGCTGCCAATCTGAGCCGGCATGTATGAAAATGAAATGCTCATATTGTGAAAAATCGATATCCTCATCTTCATCGGCGGTATTGAAGCAATTCAGGAAATACTGTTCAAAACGTTCTATCATCAATTCAGAACTTGCTCCGATAGGATTATAATATGACATTTCATGGGGAAGAGTATAACCGGTGAAATCTTCTCCTGCAACAGGTTGTGGGAAAATATCTATTTCAGCTTGATAAGCACCAAAGCTTACTGCATCGTAATAGTATTTCAAAGCTTCCAACTGCATGGAAAAATATGTCTGATCATGTGGAGGTTTTCCAATAGGAGATGAATAACCTGTCGCATCTTGTAAGAACTTCCCGTTACCGGTAGTCGTAGAAAGACTATCTTCAGGGAAATCTATCAGCAGAACAAGTATTTTATTAAAATCTCTGCTGTTGATATTGCTAATATTTCTGGGACGAGATAACTCTTTTTCTATAGGATGAACCTTTCGCTCTGAAGTGGGGGGTGCAATATCCCTACGGATTATGAATTTTTTAGCATAAGATAGCTTAGGAATACTTAGTACCAGAACTATCATAGCAGATAGTAATATTTTCTTCATATTATAATGAGAATTAGAATTCAAGTTTTAAAGAGAAAGTTTGATTGTAGTCTTGAAGTTCTCCACCGGGTTGGAAAGCAAAATCAATATTTACGAGATATTGTTTGTTGAATGTATAATGAACTCCAGCTCCGAAAGAGAATCCTTTGATCTCTCCTGCTCTATCTAATAAGTAGCCAGATCTAAGACTAAGAAGATCAAGGTAAGTATATTCAGCACCTACACCCCAGATAATCTCTCTAATCTCAATTGAATTATTGAAAGCAGAGATGCTATCGAAGTCTCCATCTTTGAAATCATCTGTCCATGAAGTGAATATTCTTTTGTAGATTGGATCGTTATTTGCAAGCATTTTATTCATATCTGCATTAATGCAGAGTTTATTGTATTTAGATTCCAGTACCCGATATGAAAAACCCATGCGTAAGTTCATTGGAAGTGGATCAGATTGAGATTCATTTATATAAGTTATATTAGGTCCTATATTTTGATAATTCAATCCAAAATCAAGTTTATCAACTAATATGCTGTAACCGGACAGTTCAGCTTTATTAAATCCACCCAAAGAAGCTATGCCATTATAAAGGCTTAAAACACCATTGTACGGAGAGACAAGGATCTGTCCAAAATCAACACTTCTATGTTTTACTCCAAGGTCAAAGGCATAACTCATGCCAGTTCCTTTAACACCTGTTTCAGTTTGATTATTGTCTAATGCAGGTGCAAGGTCACTCAGAATGAATTTAAATGCAAGGCCAACACCTGTTTTTGGGCTGACTTGGTAACCGTAGGTTGCTGCTACAGAGAGGTCATAACTTTCAAAAGTGCTAAGCAGATTACCATCTTCATCCAATTGGTCTTGTTTGCCATAAGTCATATAGGTAGCTGCGAATCCAACATTTCCAAGATCTTCTATATAATTATTTCCAGCGAGGTGAAAATAATACATATCGCTAAATAATTTTCCAAACCAGTTTGAGAACATACTGCTAAATTGTTTCTTTCTATTAAAAGCCATAGCGCCAGTATTCCAGTATCCGGCAAATGCGTCATCTGTTTGTGCAACATATGCCTGTCCCATGCCACCAGTTCGAGCACTAGGCTCAATTAGTAGCATTAATACGGCTGCTTCTGAGACTGCATTTGCTGCAATAGGTATTAGCATGATTAAAATGAGTGCTAGGATGATTACTTTACTTTTCATTGATTCCTCCAGTATATTATATTAGGTAAAAATTAAAACAGAAGATGCGACAATTAATATAAAAAAAAACCTCCTAAAAAATATGGTGCCGAAGGCCGGAATCGAACCGGCACGAGCTATTGCTCGGAGGATTTTGAATCCACTGCGTATACCAATTTCACCACTTCGGCAACGCAAAGTATAAAAAAAACTGAGGTTTCAGGTGTCAAGCCTTTTTTGACGAGTTCAAGAGGTGCATTAATATTAAAAAAAGGGGAGATGAATCCTCCCCTTTAATTTATTTATATCCGGTTGTGAACTACATTCCCATTCCTGGCATTCCACCCATTCCACCACCTGGCATAGGAGGCATTGCTGGTTCATCTTCTTTAATATTTGTAATTATACATTCGGTTGTTAGGAAGAGTCCGGCAATACTAGTTGCATTTTGTACAGCGCTTCTAACAACTTTAGCAGGATCGATGATACCTGTTTTAAAGAGGTCTTCATATTTTGCAACAGCAGCATTGAATCCAAAGTGGATGTCATCCGAGTTCTTGATCTTCTCAACGATTAACGCACCTTCTTCGCCGGCATTTGCAGCAATATAATAAGCAGGTTTTGATAGTGCATTCTTTAGAATCTCTGCTCCCACTTTTTCTTCATGAGTTTCATGTTTCATTTCATCAATTGCCCTTGCAGCGTAGATAAGGGTTACTCCACCGCCTGCTACAATTCCTTCTGCAACTGCAGCGCGAGTAGCGTGAAGAGCATCATCAACTCTAGCTTTTTTCTCTTTCATCTCGGTTTCTGTTGCTGCACCGATCTTGAGAACTGCAACACCGCTTGAAAGTTTAGCGAGTCTTTCTTGAAGTTTTTCTTTATCATAATCGGATGTTGTTTCTTCGATTTGAGCTTTAATCTGCTTTACACGTGCATTAAGGTCTTCACTACTTCCAGCACCTTCTCTGATGATAGTGTTCTCTTTATCAATAATTACTTTTTTAGCTGTTCCAAGATCTGCAAGTGTAGCGGATTCAAGTTTTCTACCCATTTCTTCAGAGATAACTGTTCCACCAGTAAGAATAGCAATATCTTCCATCATGGCTTTACGTCTGTCACCAAATCCAGGAGCTTTAACAGCAGCTACATTCAGTGTACCTCGTAGTTTATTTACAACTAAAGTGGCAAGTGCTTCGCCCTCGATATCTTCGGAAATAATAAAAAATGGTTTTCCTGTTTGTGCAACTTCCTGGAGTATTGGAAGCAGATCTTTCATTACACTGACCTTTTTATCGAAAAGGAGAATGTAAGGGTCTTCGAATTCCGTGATCATTTTATCTGGATCTGTTACAAAGTAGGGAGAGAGGTAACCACGATCAAATTGCATACCTTCGACTTTTTCCAGAAATGTTTCAATTGATTTTGCTTCTTCTACATTGATTATACCTTCATTACCAACAGCTTCCATTGCTTCTGCTATCAGTTTTCCGATTTCACTATCATTGTTGGCAGAGATTGAAGCGATCTGTGCTATCTTCTCATTCTTCTTGATCTCTTTACTGAGTTCTTTGATCTTTGCAGTAACAACTCTTGAGGCTTTTTCAATTCCTCTTTTCAAATACATTGGATTTACACCTGCAGTAACGTGCTTAAGACCTTCTTCAATAATTGCTTGAGTAAGGATCGTAGCTGTGGTAGTTCCATCACCTGCGACATCATGAGTTTTCTCTGCTACTTCTTTTACGAGTTGAGCTCCCATATTCTCAAAAGGTTCTTCTAATTCAATCTCTTTTGCAACAGTAACACCATCTTTGGTGA
>JAQICU010000264.1 GCA_027858325.1 Candidatus Cloacimonadota bacterium | reverse complement strand
ATGTCCAATGGGAAGGGCGAATAAGGTTACCCGTCCAAAGCTTATCTACTAGCTTTTCTTATGAAGAAGAGTCTGAAAGAAAGGTGAGATATTTCAGTTACAGATTGGCTACATTTTCCCTGCCAATTTCCTCAGTACATAACTGGCAGCCCACATTCCCATTATTGCCGGCAGATAAACAACTGAGCCCAGTGTTCCTCTCTTTCTGCCACGTCCGGAGATCCATTCTGCTTCTGCTCCGGCTTCATGGTCAAATTGAGGAATTGGTTTTTCATAAGAATATATTACTGGAATTCCACTTTCAATTCCCCGTCGATGCAAATATTTGCGAACTTTCTTGGCTAAAGGACAAACCTTGCTTTTGGAAATATCTACAAGCTCTATCTTGGAAGGATCAAAACGGCTGGCTGCTCCCATCGAAGAGATTACCGGGATTTTTTTGCGAAAGCATGATTCCAGAAGTCCGGTTTTAGGACCCAAACTATCAATTGCATCAACAACAAAATCAATATTTTCCAACAAAAAGTCACGGGAGTCATGAGCACAGAAATCGGAATAAATATCAACTTTGGCTTTGGGATTAATATCCATTATCCGATCACGCATCGCTTCAGTTTTCATTTTCCCGATCGTGCTGTGCAGAGCGGGTAATTGCCGATTCAAATTTGATATACTTATTGTATCAAAATCTACCAGTAAAAATGAACCAATGCCGCTTCTGGCAAGAGCTTCAGCAGCATAAGAACCAACACCTCCCAATCCCATTACTGCAACTCTGGTCTTTTGAAATATCTTTATCGCTTCTTTGCCGAATAATAGTTCAGTTCTGGAAAATTGATTCATATATTTTTCCTTATTTGTTTTGATAACCAGACCTTCTCATAAAATATCCCCGAACATTTCATAAAAATTCTTATATTGTTTTTCTTTCAGTGCTTCTATACTAATATTAGTTTTTTGCGAAACCTGTTTTACAGCCCAGACAAGATTCTTCAGATGATTGAAATCCTCATTCAATTCTCGTGGTTTCATATAGGGAGCATCAGTTTCGAAGAAATAGAATCCATGTTTTATTAATGCTTTTAATACTTCATCTTTCGGTGGTTTAGCGTTCAAAGAAAATCCAAGATCAAATTTCTTGAATTTCTCAAAGATTTCTTGAGAAGCATTGAATGCATGTAGAAACCCCCGAACTTTCGGGAAACTATTTTTCAATATTTTATTCAGTTCGTAATATTGTTTCACTGTATGAAAAACAACCGGAAGATCGTAATTTTTTGCCAGATCAAGTTGCATCAATAGAATTTTCTTCTGCCAGTTGAAGTTGTCATTTCGGTTATCGAGTCCAATCTCACCGATCGCAATTATCTGCTTTTCATCGCAGAGTTTTATCAAAGTATTGAAATCATTTTCAGCTGATTCATCATAATATGGATGAATTCCAGCACACCAGAACATGCCAGAAAACAAGTTATTTTTATGCCACTCATATTCTTTCTTACAAAGTGCAGAAGAGATAAAATGGGTTACGCCAACTTCATTAGCAGCAGAAATTTCTTCTTCCAGATTAGAAGCTATTCTTTCATCAGATAAATGGCAATGTGCATCAATGAAACCGTTCATTATTTTTTCCTAGTCTTTGCGAGTTCTCTCTCATCGGCATCGAACGAAGCAATCTCTACTGCTGAAAGAACAGAAAGAAATGATTGCCACGTCACTTTGTTCCTCGCAATGACAGCAAGAGTACATCAGAAAATTATCTAAAAACTAAATTCTACACCCATACTCATTGAAGTGATAGTTTCGTCCGAACCTTTGATCTTTCCATCATTATTAAGATCGACATAGCGTTCTTGATAGCTTCCTACCAACTGGGTGTTCCCACCTAAAGAGTAACCAAGCGAACCATTGATAATAGCATTAGCAGTTTTAAATTCGTTCAGCTTATCAAATCCGGTTTGAGTGTATCCGATCTCAGCTTTGGAAAGTTTAGGGATAAGTTTTGTATCAAGATTTGCTTTTCCCCACAAAGAACGTGAATTTTCATCATTATCATCATACATATCTTCATAGGCTACAGTAACAAAAAGGAAATTTAGAATATTAGTAGTTAGAGCTCCATACCAGCCATGAGATTTGTTCATATCTTCCAAAAGACTTTCTTTAGTTAGAACACTATCAATATCTGTGTAAACAAATGCTCTCTGCTCATCATAAAGCTGATCAAAGAAGGCTGGCATAAAGTCATCCTGATAAATCCTATATTCCAGATTCATATGGAATATAAGGAATTTTGAATAGAATCCGGGAAAGATGAAACCCATACCATGTCCGTCTATTTGAGCAGCTTCACCATAATGGCTTAAAGTAAAAAGAGGATTCTGAACAAAGGGAAGTTCATAATCTACACCAAAAACGGTAATATCGTCTTCACCAAATTCATCGAAAGAAGGATTACGAAGTGCATTTATTTCATCAGAATAAAACCATTCAGTAAATCCTGTTGTATCCGCATGTTCAGGCATTGAAACATAAATAATATCTCTCCAGAAATCAATGTCATGGTCAATTTCATTATGCCAATTTTCATCGAATGGGAAATCATCAAAATGATCAGGATAATTATCATCGTCAGAATCAAGTAATCCTTTTACTTGATTACGATCATGCGCAATTGTTCCACCCAAAACCAGATTATTAAAAAGTGGAATACTCGTATTACCCAAAGGTTTTATAGTTAGCCTTCCACCCAGAACTTCATTTTTCACAGCATTTGCAGTAAATACTTCTGCAGTCATTCCGGCTGTAGGAAGATTACCGCCAAGTTGAATACCGATCTGCTTATATTCAGGATATCGTAACATATTGGAATAATCTTTCATTACCAAACCGTGCCCTAAAGTATACGATTTAAAACCACCGAGCCTTCCATAAAAAGCATCACCACGCTCACCATAACGAAGATAGTATATTTTGTTTACATAATCTTCAAAACTGTCCCAGTCTTCCTTTCGTACATTACCGTTACTATCGATCATCAGATCTACATCTAATCCAAGTCCAAATTTACCAAAAACAAGTTCGGGCATTAATCTTATCTGAGTATAAGTTTCTTCTCCCAGCATTACAGCACCAACACCTCCACCCATATTAAATGGTCCACTTGAAGATGAATCTTCTACATCATCCTCTTCTCCTTCTTCGAGCACTTCAGGTGTTTCTGCTGGAGTTTCCTGTATCTCTGTTCTGGGAACTACTTCTTCTTGAATTGTTCTGTATTCTTCATTTATAAATTCTCTTTGGGATTCTTCAATTGCTTCGGGATCGAATGGGGCAACAATAATTGGCTGATCTCCGGAAATTACTCCTCTTTGCCCCGCAAGAACTGAACTGGCTTCACCTGTAATTCTGTTTTGGAAAAGAACCTCACCTTCAAATGTGAGTAGCTCTGTAGACCCTTCCTCAGTAATTTTCATCATAAAATTCGTTCCTTTTACCGAAGCAACTGTGGTGGATGTTTCAATTTCAAATTTTCCTGTGCTTTTTTCTACTTTTGCCCAGAGTTCACCCATTTTAAGCAGACTTTTCTTATTATACTTTTCAACTTCCTTTTCTGTCCGAATATTTAGAATTGTATTTGGGAAAAGCTTCATGATAGAACTTTCATCTTCAAATTGAATGGCAGCATAAGATTCTGCTTTTGTCTCAATCTCATCTCTGTTAAAAAGCTCATCCCCAAGTTTTAAAGCAGAACTTTCAAGGTTTCTGGTAAGCTCCACATTTCCTTTAACTTTGAGTGGATATGCAACTGACTCTATTGCGTATACTCCTGCTAAATTGATAACTATAAATGATACTAACAATATAATCTTCTTTTTCATTGTATCCTCCAGATAATTTCATTTAAATCTCCAATTTGTATGAATGGTGTCAAGAATAATGTGGGAACGCACTTCCTAGGGTTAATCAGCAAACTTCTTTTTATGGACAGAATC
>JAQICU010000032.1 GCA_027858325.1 Candidatus Cloacimonadota bacterium | reverse complement strand
AAAATGATAATCAAGCAATCCATTTAGTTATGGAAATAGAAAAAAGTTCGGCCATACCAGGCGCATTAACCACTATTATCAATAAAAGCAAATCTAGTACCGATGTTCTGTTATATGATGGCGAAGAAACTGTCATTGGAGGGTTGTACGACAATGATACAAAATTTGAGAGATCTGGTGTTCCCATTTTGAAAGATCTGCCATGGTGGGTATTTGGCCTTCGTTATATTTTTGGTCGAACCAGTAAATCCATATCTTCCAATGAAATGATAATTATATTAAAAGTAGATATTGTAGATAATATTAGTGATAGAAAACTAAATTCTCCGACAGTTAATGAACAAATTAAGGAAAACAGAATAATAAATACCCAAACCGATAAATTGTTTGAAGAAGACAGAAAATAGAAGAAAAGTTTTATTATTTCAATAAACTTTTTAATTGCTCGATAAATATATCGATGTCTTCTTCTGTAGTATCAAAAGAGGTCATCCATCTCACTTCAGAATTAGTCTCATCCCACATATAAAAGAAAAATTCTCTTTGCAATTTAGGGATGATTTCCAGCGGTACAATAGCAAAAACTCCGTTTGCTTCCACTTCCTGAGTTATTTGTATTTGCGGATATTCTGCAATCCGCTCTGCGAGAACTTTCGCCATTTTGTTAGCATGTTCCGCAATTTTCTTCCAAAGATTATTAGTAAAAAGTGCTTCAAATTGCACTGCCATGAATCTCATTTTAGAAGCCAACTGCATCCCCTGTTTACGGTAATATTTAAAATTCTCTGACAATTTCTTATTAAAAAATATTACCGCTTCTGCATTCATGGCTCCATTTTTGGTTAAACCAAATGAAAGGACATCAATCCCAACATCCATAGTGATTTCACGTAAACTACTATCCAAACTTGCAGCCGCATTACAAATTCTGGCTCCATCCATATGAACAAATATTTCATTCTCATGTGCATATTCAGTAATTTCTTTTATTTCGTTTGAAGTATAAACTGTGCCAAGTTCTGTAACTTGTGCAATTGAGATCACTTTCGGTTGTGAATGATGTTCAAACCCAAAATCATGCATGTGATATTTTATCTTCTCAATTGTAAGTTTACCATTTTTGGTTGGAACAGAAAGTAGTTTACATCCGGTGAATTTCTCAGGTGCTCCGCATTCATCGACATTTATATGAGCTGTCTCTGCACAGATAATTGAATTGTATGACTCGGTGAGCATCTTTAAGCCCAGCACATTTGAGCCGGTACCATTGAACATAAAGTAAACATCAATATTTTTACCAAAATGTTCTTTTATCTTAGCAATTGCATTTTGTGTATAAATATCATCTCCATACGCAATACAATGCCCTATGTTTGCATTTTGTATCGCCTTTAATACTTCCGGATGAATTCCAGCATTATTATCACTGGCAAAACCACGCTTCAACTTATTCATCATAACATCCCTTCTTTTATGTATTTGAACTTTTATTACTATGCTCTATTTTTTTTTGTCAAATCACAAATAAAAAAGCACCGCTAAATTGCGGTGCTTAGATAACAAAATATTTCTATCTTAAGTTTGAACTACAACTTCTCTTTTTATTGGAGTGTATTCTGCATCACTAAACCCAAGCATCGGGAAGAAAATAAGTGGTAGAAGCAATAATCCAAAACCATAACCAACACCTTTGCCAAATGATTTTGCAAGATCAAAAACTACAATTATTGCACAAACGATATTTGCAAATGGTACAATAACTATCAAGATGATCCACCAACCAGGTCTTCTTACAATCTCTAACCATAATATCATATTATAAATTGGGATAAATGCTCCCCACCCCGGTTTACCGGCTTTTTCAAATATCTTCCATAAACCTATTACGGAAACAAGCCAAACAATAAAGAATAAAAATGTAATAAAACCACCACCACCTTTTGCCAATGTAAATAACAATGAGTTCATAATATACGTCCTCCTTTTTTTATTGAGCAATTAATAGATTGTAAATCTGCTATGTCAAGAAATTTACTCTGGTTAATTATTTCGTATAAATAAATGCTTTTATACTTATTTCATATTATTATCTGTTAAGTTAATATATATATTGACATATTAACTATATCGTTAATATTTGCTTTGTAAGGTATGAGAATAAAAGAAGGTGATCATGGTAAATAACATAATAAAACACAGAGTAGATAATACTATTGCAGACCTTTTTTATTGTAAGATATCCACATTCCTGCCACGACCTCTTCTTGGAAATGAAGTATCTGCCGGTTTTCCTTCTCCCGCACAGGATTACATCGAAGAGAACCTTGATCTAAATGAACATCTCATTTCTCATCCTTCGGCAACCTATTTTGTAAAGGTTGAGGGATATTCCATGGTAGATGCAGGAATTTATCCGGGCGACATTCTCATTGTAGATAGAGCCGTGGAACCGGCTCACAAAAAGATAGTGATCGCAATAGTCGACGGAGAGCTTACGGTAAAACGACTTTATAAGAAAAGTGGGAAATGGTTTCTTGCACCTGAGAATCCCGAATTTGAACCGCTCGAAATAACTCGCGATATAAATTTCCATATATGGGGAGTAGTTATCTATTCCATTCATAAGATGAGATAACAATGGCTAAAAATACCGTCGCTTTAGTTGACTGCAACAGCTTTTACGCATCATGCGAGAAAGTGTTCAACCCGTATCTTGCAAATAAACCCGTGGGCATATTATCAAATAATGACGGTATCATTGTAGCACTTTCCAGCGAATTGAAAAAATTGGGAATTTCCAGAGGAGCTGCTGCTTTCAAAATCGATAAGCGTTTCATAAAAAAGCATGGCATTAAGCTATTCTCATCAAATTATACATTATACGGTGATATGTCTGCCAGAGTCATGAATACTTTATCAATTTTCACACCTGACCTTGAAATATATTCTATTGATGAAGCATTTCTCTCATTGAGAGGATTTGAACATCTGAACCTGACTGACTATGGCAGGCAAATAAAGAAAATCGTGTGGCAACATACGGGTTTACCGGTTTCAGTTGGTATTGGTCCCACCAAAACTCTGGCAAAAGTCGCCAATCGTTTTGCCAAAAAGCACAATTTTGCAGAAGGTGTCTTTGATATTACAGGTCATCCTGATAGAGATAATATTCTACGCTGGGTGGAAGTAGAACACATTTGGGGTGTGGGAAGGCAATACGCCAAAATGCTGCGCCGTAACGGGATCACAAATGCACATGAACTCACTCAAGTTCCGGATAAATGGGTCCAGAATAAAATGACGATCGTTGGGCTGCGAATGGTAAAAGAGCTGCGTGGGATATCCTGCATAGATCTGGAAATGGATATGAAACCAAAGAAAGAGATCGTATCATCCAAGTCATTTGGAAATCCGGTAACTGAGCTGCAGAACTTAATGGAAGCAGCTTCTGATTACTGCAGTGTAGCTGTGAAAAAACTGCGTTCCGAAAACCAGGTAGCTTCAATTATTATTGTATTTCTCTCCACAAATCGGTTTAAGAACGAGCCGCAATATGCAAATTATGCCAAAACACGTCTTCCTCTCCCCTCTGCCTACACTCCGGATTTTATTTGTGCTGCCAATAGAATTCTAAAGAAGATCTACCTTCCCGGATACAAATACAAAAAAGTTGGTGTAATGCTCGCTGATATTATGCATCAAAGTAAAGCACCACTCGATTTTTTCCAACCTACATATCTAGACGACCACCGAAAAGTTATCATGGATTGCATGGATGATATCAATGAAAAAATGGGATCACATATACTTACCTATGCTTCTGCCGGCATTCGTAAGCCCTGGCAGATGAAGAGAGAACAGCTTACTCCCAGCTATACAACAAGCTGGAAACACATTCCGGTGGTGAAGGCAATATGACAAAAACAAGAAAGATCATTCACGTGGATATGGATGCATTTTTTGCTGCTGTATACATTCGGGATCATCCGGAAATTAAAGGCAAACCGGTAATCTGTGGAGGACCGGCAAACAGCCGGGGTGTAGTTTCCACCTGCAATTATGAAGCTCGAAAATATGGTATTCACTCTGCCATGCCCAGTTTCAAAGCCCACAAATTGTGTCCGCACGGCATCTTTGTAAAACCCGATTTTGATGCAATCCGAGAAGTATCCGAAATCGCAAGAAAAATATTTTACGAATATTCCGATCTTGTAGAGCCTGTCTCTATTGATGAAGCATATATTGATGTAACAGAAAATAAAAAAGATATTGCATCAGCTACTCAGATCGCTATTGAGATCAGGAGAGAGATCTTTAATAAAACCAGGCTGACGGCTTCAGCAGGAGTTTCTTACAATAAATTTCTGGCAAAAATTGCTTCCGACATGAATAAACCTGATGGATTGATGGTGGTAACTCCTTTAAAAGCAAAACAGGTATTGGAGGAACTTCCAATTGGTAAATTTCACGGAATTGGAAAGGCAAGCGAAAAAAAAATGAATATGCTTGGTATAAGAACCGGCAAAGATCTGAAAGAGCGAACATTGAAGGAACTGATGAAGCATTTTGGAAAAGTTGGAAGTTATTATTATAACATTGTACGTGGGATAGATGATCGGGAAGTAACTACCGAGAGAGTTAGAAAATCTCTGGGTCATGAACGTACGTTTGCTAAAGACATAAGTGATGTAAATAAAATGGTTGAGATACTTACCAAACTTGGTGAGAAAATTAGTAAACAAATGCTGGAGAAGAAATTTAAGGCAAAAACTTTGACATTAAAGGTCAAATATGCAAACTTCGATGTTGTGAGTAGAAGTAAATCACTTGATATACCATTTGATAAAGATAATGTGATCAATCATATGGGAAGGAAAATGTTGTTAGAAACTCTGGGACCTAAATGTAAAATTCGACTTTTAGGGTTGAGCGTTTCTAATCTTGAGTGGGAAGATGATAGAAGTGATAAACAAGAGATATTAACGTTTTATAAGAAAATGATGCCAATAATTTAGCTGTATCTAGAAACTCCGATTTCCAGTATAAGAAGTACAAGATTGGAATCTTGTTTTACCTTGAACTCAAAGCTCTGCTTTTGAGAACTTTTCAAACAGAAAAGAATATGTCGTTTTGCTTTACAAAGCCAACATTAATTGTTTGCGATATGATATGTACCATGTTCGCAAGTTGAACTTGCGGACACAATTAGGTTGATAAGTTCAACTTAGCAACCAGAAATAATCAGGAGGATAAATGTGTGGAAGATTCGCTCTCTATAGCAGTTTTCAAGCAATTAAAGATTATGCAGATCTTTTAGATAAGATCGGTGAAATTGATGCAAATTACAATTTTGCACCCTGTCAAGAAATTTCAATTATAGTAAATGAGAATCAACAAAATATGCTGAAATCATGTAAATGGGGGTTAATTCCTTTTTGGGCAAAAGATGAGAGAATTGGTTATAAACTTATCAATTCTCGATGTGAAACAATTGCAGAAAAACCAAGTTTCAAATTTGCTTTCCAGAAGAGACGATGTCTCATCCCTGCAAATGGATTTTACGAATGGAGAAAAAGTGATAAACAACCAATTTACATTCATCTTAAAGATAGAGAATTATTCTCATTTGCAGGTATTTGGGAGATTTGGAAATCTCCCGCTGGAAAGCAGATCTTCTCATGTTCTATTATCACAACATCATCTAATGAAAAACTAAAAAATATTCATCATCGTATGCCGGTAATTTTACAAAAGGAGAACGAGGAAACTTGGTTAACCGAAGATAATAGTAATCTTCTGCAAAAACTTCTCGTATCTTATCCTAGTGAAGAAATACTCTTTCACCCTGTGTCATATAA
>JAQICU010000028.1 GCA_027858325.1 Candidatus Cloacimonadota bacterium | reverse complement strand
ATAATATAAATAGTATCACTTACTTCTTTAAAGTGCTATTTACGAGTGAAGCTCATATAAATGCACAAAATAATTATTATTATACTACTAACTTAGAAACTATTGATAACAAAGTATTTGATAAAGATGATTATCCACTCGAAAGCCAATATCGTGTTGGTATTGTATACTTTGAGCCAATATTAAACGAAAATGTACAAGATGCAGGAGTGCAACAATGAAAAAAGTGTATGTAGCCATGAGTGCTGATTTGATCCATCCCGGACACCTAAATATTATTAAAGAAGCCGTAAAATACGGTGAAGTTATCGTTGGTGTTTTAACTGATAATGCGATTGCAAGTTACAAAAGATTACCTTTCTTAAATTTTGAACAAAGAAAAATGATTGTTGATAATCTTAAAGGTGTAGCCAAAGTAATTGCCCAAGATACTTTGGATTATGTTCCAAATTTAGAAAAAATAAAACCTGATTATGTTGTGCACGGTGATGACTGGAAAACTGGTATTCAAAGAGAAACTAGACAGCGTGTTATAGATGCTTTAAATAAATGGGGTGGAGAACTTATAGAACCAACTTATACACCTGGGATTTCTTCAACAAAATTAAATATAGGACTAAAAGAAATCGGAACAACACCGGGTATTCGTCAAAGAAGACTTAGAAGATTATTAAATGCGAAGGATTCAGTAAGAATAATGGAGGCTCATAGCGGGTTAACTGGTTTAATTGTAGAGAATGTAAGTTACAATGATGTTGCTAAAAAAGAGGAATTTGATGGAATATGGTTAAGTAGTTTAACCGATTCTACAGCAAAGGGCAAACCAGATATTGGAGCCGTTGATTTAACCTCTCGTATGAAAACAGTAAACGACATTTTGGAAGTAACTACAAAACCAATAATCTATGACGGAGATTCAGGAGGTTTAACAGAACACTTTGTGTTTATGGTTAAAACATTAGAAAGGCAGGGTATTTCTGCTGTGATTATTGAAGATAAAATTGGGTTAAAGAAAAACTCTCTTTTTGGAAAAGATGTTGATCAAAAACAGGATACAATTGAGAATTTTAGCAATAAAATTAGAGAAGGAAAGATGGCTCAGGTTACTGATGATTTTATGATCATCGCTAGAATTGAAAGTTTGATTCTGAAAAATGGTATGGAAGATGCCTTAAATAGAGCAAAAGCTTATATAGCCGCAGGTGCTGATGGAATAATGATACATAGTAAAGAAAAAACACCTGATGAAATTATCCAATTTTGTGATAAGTTTAATAAATTTAAAATAAAAGTACCATTAGTTGTAGTACCAAGCACATATAATACAATAACTGAAAAAGAATTACACGAACACGGTGTGCGAATAATAATTTATGCGAATCAACTATTACGTAGTGCATACCCGGCAATGGTAAAAACTGCAGAAACAATTTTAAAATATAAAAGAGCAAAGGAGTGTGAAGAGTATTGTATGCCAATTAAAGAGATAATTAATTTGATACCGGGTGGTAAATGATGATTGGATTAGATAAAATTGTTAGTTTACTACAAAAGGAAAATTTGGGACCTGTTATGGGTGTACCATGCTCAGTTTTTAAAGATTTTCTAAACTACATTATTGATAAAAAATCTTTTGAGCATTTTGCCTGTAGTTCAGAAGGTGAGTCTTTAGGGATTGCAGCTGGTTTTGCATTAGCAGGAAAATTACCAATAATCTATATGCAGAATGATGGATATGGAAATGCAATTAATCCGCTTTCTTCATTGCAATTAATGTATGAAATCCCAGCTTTATTAATGATCTCATGGAGAGGTGAACCTGGTAAAAAAGATGCACCTCAACATGAACTCATGGGTGAAACACTATTAGATCTACTCAGTACTTTTAAGATACCCTATTCGATTATAAATGAGGGTAATGTTGATTCCCAGATAATTAATGCAAAAAAATATATGAAAGAAAATCAAAAACCTTTTGCTTAAATTATCAAAAAAGGTGTAT
>JAQICU010000004.1 GCA_027858325.1 Candidatus Cloacimonadota bacterium | reverse complement strand
AACAAAAGTAACTAAATTATTTCATCCATTCTTTATACGAATCTGGTGTGCTGGGAACGACTATTTCACCAGCAATAATCTTAGCCTTAAGTCCTTCTACTTCTTCTAATATCTCAGCTGGTACAAGTTTATAAGATGTAGGTGCGATGCCAACTCCACCTTCTTTTAAACCGTAAACAACTGTTGTTCCACCAGGGAACTCATCTTTTACTAAAAGAGCAGCAACATTATATATTGCATTGTCTACTCTTTTCATTGCAGAAGTTATTACATGCTTAGGGGCTAGAGAGTTTTGGTCTCTATCAACACCAATTGCGAATTTATCTTGCTCTTTTGCTGCTTCGATCACACCATCACCAACTCCGCCTGCAGCATGATAAACAATGTCAGCATCATTTTCGTACATTTGGTTTGCAATAGCTTTCCCTTTGGCGGCATCTGTAAATGAATCAGCATATTGACTAAAGATTTCAGCATCTGGATTAGCTAATTTCACACCAGCCATGAAACCATATTCAAATTTTTCAATTAATGGGAATTTCATTCCACCAACAAAACCAACTTTATTAGTTTTTGTCATTTTACCTGCAATGTAACCAACCAGGAATGATGGTTCTTGCTCTTTAAAAACAACACCAACTATATTTGCAGGAGTTTCTTCACCATAAGCATAGTCGATGATAGCATAATTTTGATCTGGATTTTCCAAAGCTTTTTCTTTAATTGTATCACCCATTTTAAAACCGATACCCCAAATTAAATCATTTCCGGCATCGAGTAATGTCTCCATATTTGGAGCGTAATCAGCATCTTGGGTTGATTCTAGATAGCTTACAGAAATAGCGAATACTTTTTCTGATCTCTTCAATCCTTCCCAGGCAGACTGATTAAATGATTGGTCGTTAATTCCCCCAACATCGGTTACCATGGCAATTTTAATACCTGATTTCTTTTTTAACTGCCCACAACTAAAGATGGACATCACGAATAGCACAAGAACAAAAATCGTAATAATTCTTTTTAACATTTGCATCTCCTTTCCTATTTTTTTAAGCTACTAACCAAGTAGCATTTTTTCCTTTTACACAAGACTTTGATTCTGCTTTTCATGTCAAGTGATAAACATTAATATTTACTTTCCTTCTCATATGGGATACCATCAGCCGCTGGTGCAGCAGATTTTCCCACGAAACCTACCAGCACAACAATTGTAATCACATATGGCAACATACTGATTAATTGTGAGGGAATGTTAATATCAAACTGTCCCAGGTAGACAGCCACGCCCTGTGCACCTCCAAATAGAAGACATGCCAGCATAGCACCCTGTGGTTTCCATTTCCCAAATATCATTGCTGCCAGTGCTATAAAACCATGTCCTGATATTAAAGTAGGTCTGAAATTCGATACGATGGCTAAACTCATAGCAGCTCCACCAAATCCGGCAAAAACACCTGACATAATTACAGCAAAATACCTAATTCCCATAACGTTTATTCCTAATGTATCAGCTGCTGTAGGATGTTCACCAACAGATCTTAATCTTAATCCAAATTTTGTTTTGTACAAGAAGAACCAGATCAATAATACCATGATAAATGCTAAATAAACTGTTGCATATTGATTATCGAAAATTATTTTCAAGAGCGACCCTTCTGGAAAAACTCCATTTAATGGTCTTGGCATTTTATTATTGAGTTGAATAGATTTTGTCATTGTAGCACCTTCAAAAAACATACGACTAAGAAATAAGGCAATACCTGCACCCAGAAAGTTAATAGCGATCCCGGAAACGACTTGATTTGCTCCGAATGTAACACATGCAAAAGCGTGAAGAAGTCCGAATAAACCACCAGCAACTCCTGCACCGATAAAAGCGATCCAGGGATTTCCTACATAATACCCGATAGCAGCTCCAATAAAAGCACCAATAACCATCATACCTTCAAGGCCGATATTGATCACACCTGAATTTTCAGATAAAACTCCCCCCAGGGAGGTATAAATAAGAGGTGTCGAATACATCAAAGTTGTTCCCAATATAAGGGCAAGATTACTCAATATTGTTTCTATCATTCTGTACCCCCTTTTTTATTTTTTCTTGTTAAGATCAATTTAATTAGTTTTGGGATTGAGATAAAAAAGACTATGGAACCTATCACAATATTTATTACTTCAGAAGGTGCTTGCATAAATGGTTGAATTTTTGCACCACCATATTTTAATGCACCAAACAAAAGCCCGGCTAATATACAGCCCATTGCACTACTATTGGCTATCAATGCAACAGCAATTCCATCGAAGCCATATCCTTCCATTGCTGCTATCAGTGTTACTTTATGAGAAACACCAACGACCTGCAGAGCTCCGGCTAAACCGGCTAATCCACCGGCAATAAACATGGATATTATCATATTCTTATTTACATTTATTCCACCATATTCAGCTGCAAATTTATTAAATCCAACTGCGCGTAATCTATAACCAAGAGCAGTTTTATTAAGTATGAACCAAACCAGAACAGCCATTAAAACAGCAATTACGAATCCCCAGTTCATTGGCGTTCTTAATATATCCTTCCAGAAAGGATGCTGCAATAACCATTCACGACCTGCCTCAGATTGTTTCCAGGATTTTAAGATCATCATATTTGCTGTTGGTTGGATAGAATAGGAAGTTTCTCCTCCCGGTTTTTGGAATCCCTTGGTATATATCAAGAAATTCTGGAAATATAAAGCTATCCAATTTAGCATAATTGTAGATATGACTTCATGAACACCAAATTTTGCCTTGAAAAAACCAGCAAGTCCACCCCATATTCCCGCTGCCAGAATAGCTGAGAGTATGACAACCGGAATATGTATCAACAAAGGTAAATGCAGGAAATATCCGGTTGCTGTTGCAACTACAGATCCTATTATATACTGTCCTTCAGCTCCAATATTGAACAAACCTGTTTTAAATGCGAATGCAATTGAAAGCCCGGTTAAGATCAAGGGAGTAGCACGGATTATTGTATAAGAAATATAACTTGGTTTAGAGAAAATACCCTGTAATATTATCCAATATGCCCGGAAGGGATTAAAGCCGGCAACAGCAAGGAAAAGTGCACCTACTACAAGTCCAAGAAAAATTGATATCAAGGTAAAACCTATTGTTTTTTCAGTAGCAAATATATAAAGTTGTTTCCTTATTGCTTTTATTTTAAGCTTCATTTACTGCCTCCGCCTGCCATCATCAGTCCTAATTTTTCGACTTCAGCATCTTTTGCATCCACAATTCCCACAATTTTCCCTTCATAAATAACTGCAATTCTATCTGAAACATTCATAATTTCATCCAATTCAAAAGAGATCAAGAAAACAGCTTTTTCATTATCCCGTTGATCAATTAACGATTTATGAACAAATTCAATTGCACCGACATCAAGACCTCTGGTTGGTTGAACGGCAATAAGTAGATCGGGATCATTAGAAACTTCTCTGGCAATTATAACTTTCTGCTGATTGCCACCGGAAAGTGTTCTTGCCTTTTTGGATTCTTCTCGGGGACGAACATCAAATTTATCAATCAACTTCTTTGCATAAATTCTTATATTATTGTATTGAAGAATTCCCTTTTTTGCAAAAGGTTTTTTATAATAATTCTCTAAAATCATATTTTCTGAAATATCAAAATCTAAGACTAAACCTCGTTTCAATCTGTCTTCAGGGATATGAGAGATCTTTTTATTTATTACCTGAAAAGGAGTATTATTTGTAATATTCTCACCATTGATCTTAATCACACCTGATTCAGCCTTCCTAAGTCCTGTAATAGCTTCCAGTAATTCGGTTTGTCCGTTCCCACCAATTCCGGCTAATCCAAGTATTTCACCTTTTTTAATTGAAAGATTAAGTTTATCAACTACAACCATGCCACGATTATCTTTAACAACAAGATCCTTGATCGAGAATATTTCATCACCTGCTACTTTATCTTTTTTATCAACAACAAAACTCACTTCTCTTCCAACCATTTTGGAAGCTAAGCCCTCTTCATCTATTTCAGGAACTACAACTGTATCAATATGTTTTCCACGCCTGATAATCAAACAGAAATCAGCTGCTTTTACTATTTCCTTCAATTTATGGCTGATAAGAATAATTGATTTTCCTTCTTTTGTAAGATTTTTAATTATCTGGATCAATTCTACAATCTCTTGTGGTGTAAGAACTGCTGTCGGTTCATCCAAGATCAATATCTCAGCTCCCCGATACAGTGCTTTCAGT
>JAQICU010000390.1 GCA_027858325.1 Candidatus Cloacimonadota bacterium | reverse complement strand
AGCTTATACTGGTTTCTGGGTTGAATGGATTGGGGTGATTTCCTTCAAGATAGGTCGTTTGTGGGATAAGATTGTCTTCTGCATTTGTTTGAATATGTTCTATAACAGCATCTGAAGATAGAGTGGATTGATAACCGCCGCTATAAACCGCTCTGATATTATAAGAATAAGTCCCATTTGGAACTTCAGGATCAAGATATGAAGTACCTACAATTTCATCTGCGATCATGATCAGGTTACGATATACTTTGTAATTAGTAAGTTCCCTGGTGGCAGGCTCATCCCAGGTTACAAGAATATTTGCATATTGGGTTACAGCTTGTGGATTTTGAGGTGCAGGAAAAGTTATGATCACATCATCCAGACTGGATGGTAGAGATTCTCCTAATTCATGAATTGCAGTTACATAATATTCATAAGTTCCAACAGGAAGTGTAAGATCGGTATAGGTAAGGATAGCAGGATCGTTTATCACTGCAATTTCTACACTATCACGATACACCTTATAACCAATATGTTCCCGACTATTGCCCGATGAAGTTTTTTCATATCCTTTTGTATTTGTATCTCTGTTAATTTCATAAGCCCTACTTGAAGATTCGGGTAGACCCCAGATTAATTCTACATCGTTATAATCAATCACATTACAGACGAATTCAGTTGGTATAGGGAGTGCCTCCAATATAAAATCAACAAACGTAGTCTCATTTTCTATAACATCAATATTATTCACGGTAATAGATGTATAGCCACTCAAACTTGCTGTTATATCATAGTTTCCAGGAAGTTGTGGATAAATGTAATTACCTGTCTGATCAGGATTAGTATAAGTAACTCCATTAGTGATATTTACTTCTTCAACGTTACCGTTACCTCCAAATAATGTAACCTGTCCGGCAACAAATCCCCAATACTGGGAAGAAGTTGTATAAAGAAGCGCCATTTGATTTTGCAGGGATTTGGCAGCAGTTGGGTATGCATTATTAAATGTATATTCCAATCCGATAGTTCCCGTAGGATCTTCTATTCCTACAGAGCTATATTGACCATGTTGTGAAGGATAAGAACCAGAATTAGTATTGTTTATAACTTTGTATTGGAACTTGATCTCGCTATCTCCAGTGAATGTGGGATAGTAATTTGCATCATATAGAATTACTTGGAATGTTTCTTCTGCACTATAATAATCATTTTGCATATGATCCCATTCAATGATTACAAAATGTTGTACGGAATCATGATACCAGTAAACATCACCACTACCAGTTCTCAGGTCATCCCAGAATGGAGCGATCATAGGTGAAGGACCTTGAGGTCCGGGGATAGGACTGTTCATAAAAGAGCCTTGTGTACTTCCACCTGGAGCTATCCAGCCATTGGAACATACAGTAGCCGTGTCATACTCTTCTCCATACATCCTAAATGTGATGGGAAGATCATTGATCGTTGCAATAGTACCCGTATCACCAGGATCGTATAAGTTAAGGTCAGTTCCAATACTATTTATCTCGATCCAATCATAAGTTGGAACGTTGAAATAGCTGATATCACCATCGTCGTAGCAGAAATACGAGTATGAATCAGGACCCACTGGGTCAGTTATTGTAACATCTCCCACATTCAGAAAAAACTGTGTAGTATTATCATAACCATCAGCATTATAGAGATGAAGTTCCATGATGACTTGAGTGCCTACTACAATCTGTGTGTTGGCAATTATTTCGAAGGAATCTGTAGTATTGGAACCCTGTTCACCAGCAATAATATTACCGAAATATCCTATATCATCAGATACAGCTATTTGACTATTGGTAGAAGTCAATTCACCAGAAACTGCATTTGCTGTAACACTGCCAAAATTCTGTAAAAAAACATTCATTTCCGCTACTTCACCCGGATCAATTATTCCATTACCACCATCTAATATGCTATAATCTACAGCATCAAGATTAGCACCTTCCACAACAAGGTAGATCATATCATTCCAGATATTTCCAATATTATCTTCAATCAGTATAGCTAATGTAATCTCAGTTCCGCCTAATACGTCTTCAGCAATGGAAATATCAAAATCATCGCTACAGAAAACAGCATTGCCGGATGGAATTGAGCCAAAGTCTTCAACATCATCTGTGATCGTAACAAAATCGTTATCTGTTGTTATGGT
>JAQICU010000383.1 GCA_027858325.1 Candidatus Cloacimonadota bacterium | reverse complement strand
TGAAGAAAGGTGAAGGTACCGAATTTATTATTGATGATATCCAATTCGATGTTAGTATTCCTGACAGCAGATTCTCTAAAGCTGCGTTGAGGAAATAACCATAAGCAATTGATCTTTGGAAGATTACGCTTTTTAATTCATTTGACACAATTGAATTAAAAAGAAAAATCATTTTTGTTTGATTATTTGAATATATCTTTGAGTGTTGAATTTGTAATGAAAAAATAGAGTTTTTAGAAGTTTAAGGAGGAGAAAATGAAAATCTGGAAATTTCTTACTTTTTTATTGATCATTATTTCATTTGTTTTCAGTGGATGCGATGAGGATGAAAATGAACATATGGCTAATTTATAGAAGGAAGATAAATGATATTAAAAGAATTATTTAATGAACAAGGTAGTTGGTTATTCAAGCATCGAAGTTATTTGCCGACCTTACTTATACCTTTAGTAGTAATCGGTATTTTTACGTCTCAATTTAAGCTTTCAAATTCATTATATGCAAATCTTTATAATTGGTTTTGTGTAGTGATCTCCACACTTGGATTTTATATCAGGATCATTACTATCGGTCAGGTTCCCAGAAAAACATCCGGCAGAAATACGAAGAAACAAATTGCTGAAACATTGAATACTACCGGGATTTACTCGATATTCAGGCATCCGCTGTATGTGGGAAATTTCTTGATGTGGTTGGGTATTTTTTTCTATACACGTTCTATCTGGACGGTGATCGTTTTTATATTGATCTTCTGGCTGTATTATGAACGTATTATGTATACTGAAGAAGCATTCTTGTCTAATAAGTTTGGAGATGTTTATGATAAATGGGCAAAACATACACCGGCAGTGATCCCCAAATTCAGCTTACATTGTAAAAGCACTTTCAGCTTTTCTATGAAAAACGTGTTCAAAAGAGAATATTCCGGTTTTCTGGGACTGGTCATTAGTTTTGTTTTAGTGGCAAATCTGAATATATGCTTCGCAGTAAAGAAAATAACCTATAGTCGTGAATCTTTGATCATTTTACTCATTTCAATTGTGATCTATGCAGTTATACGTAGTTTGAAGAAATTTACCAAGATCTTCAACGAAAAAGGAAGATAGGGAGAACATTTTACAAGATTAAAAATGATAGAAATTGCATTTTGAACTCCTCATATCAAGTTGCGATTATAATATCAGGAAGATCGAATGGATATAATGGCTCATTCTTTGTGGTCTCTGGTTCTATTGCCGGGTCCACCCTCAATTGCTAAAGTGGTGCTGGGGATAGCACCGGATGTTGCAGTTTTTGCTACCAGTCTCACGGTTCAAACCATAAAAGGTAAAAAGCAGCCTGGTTTTAAAACCCAACAGGAAATGATGGAATGGTACAATCGCAAAGAAAATCGCTGGGTTTTAAATTTATATAAATGGACTCATTCACTGATAATCTGGGGACTTATTATAATTCCGCTTTTCGCATATTATTATTTCTATTCAAACCAGATCCCCTGGTATTTGCTGGCTGCTCCTCTGCATATTCTCATGGATATTCCCACTCATACTAACAACTCGTTTCCTGTTCAATTCCTAACTCCGTTTTCTACTTTTAAAGTTAATGGTATGCATTGGTCAAAACCACTGGTATTTATTGGTAATTATGTTTTGATTATTGTAGTTATCTATTTTCGTATATTCGTAATTAGGAAGTGACCTCATCCTGCTGTCCTTCTCCCAAGCGGAGAAGGAATATAAGAAAAGAAAGAAGATAGCAAAAAGTCCTACTCATGTACTTAGGCACTCAGGCACTTAAGCGTCGGCTTTCGAAGAAAACGATGCCATTCATTTAGGTACTTAACACTCAGGCACTTTTTTTCATTTGACACAAAAGAATTGAAAAGCATGTTAAGATTTGAAACTCAAATATAATGTTAGAGAGCAATTAATAATGTTAAATTTGTAATTCTACATGGAATTAACTCGACTATGATATTGCCTGAACACAGACATTAGTAACAATTATATAGGGGGGGGGATATGTTTAAGAGAATTATATTATTAATAAGTTTATTAGGATTGATGATTTACCTTCAGGCACAAGCTCTGTCATTAACCACAGGGAATATGTGGTTTCATTCTTGTGAGTGGGGACCAGGAGCACCTTATATTCAAACCAATATAGCTATAGGTGATACTGTAATTGATAATCAAACATACGAAATAATCCAAAATTCCGGCACTGGAGGTTTTGGTTTTTACAGAAGTGATTCTACTAAAATATTCTATAGAAGATCATACCCACCAAATTCTGAGTTCATATTGTGTGACTTGAGTTGGGAGTTAGATCAACAAGTTAATATTGGTGGAGAGATATTTACTGTTATTGAAAAGGGGACTATGAGTGTTTTCGGATTTAGTGGAAGACAGTATTTAACCATTTATGCTCCAGGTAACGGTTTCATTGAAAAAAAATACGCAGAAACTTTTGGTCAAATATACTATGAAGAATTTGATATGGGATTTGAAAATCCTTGGTCACAAGAATTGATTGGAGCTCAAATTGATGATATTTCTTACGGTACAATTGTTAGTGCAGATGATTTGCTAATAGAACCGAAAGCAACTTTATTTCAAAATTACCCAAATCCCTTCAATCCTGAAACAACAATTTCATTCTCCGTAACACAAACGTCCCCGTTTGTTACACTTGAAATCTACAATATCAAAGGACAGAAAATCAAATCTCTTGTTCAAAATGAATTTGCTAAAGGTTTTCATTCAGTCATTTGGAATGGAGATAATGAATTAGGAGATTCTGTCAGTTCAGGAATCTATCTCTACAAATTAAGCGTAAATGGAATACCTGAAGCTATGAAGAAATGCTTGCTTTTGAAATGAAAAGTATCTTTTCATTTCAAAAGCCCTGCTCAATAAACAAGTCAGTGAAGCACCGACTCAGGATATTTTTGTTAGATTGTTATTTGATAATGAACGCACTTGAAACTTGGCTAAACTTGTCCTAAGTTCCGTAGGAGTCTTGGGATAAGTTGACATTTGATGAAAGTGACCGACTACATGGTGGTTGGGCTGTATCGATTTAGCACATGATCCTTTGGACATGTGCCAAATCTTATGATTGGAGGCATTTTGAAATGCTCATCGATTAAGTTTATCAAAGGTAATTGTTTTCATTTTTACAATCGAGCAGTAGATGGTGAAATGCTGTTTTTCGAAGATGAAGATTATCTGCTATTTCTAAACAAATTCAAAAAGAGTATGGATAAGTATCCGCTTTCGGTATTTGCCTATTGTCTGATGCCCAATCATTTTCACTTTTTCTTGCGACAGAATTCAGATAAAAAAATATTTCAAATATTCAATTCGGTATTATCTTCTTATGTTCAGAAATACAATATTAAATATAAGAGAAAAGGTACTTTGATGGCAGGACCTTTGCAATCTATTTTAATAGAGGATGATAGATATTTTCTGAATTTATGCCGTTATGTTCATTTGAATCCGGTAAAAGCAAATCTTGTAATCGAACCCGAAGAATGGTAATATTCCAATTATTCTGAATGGATTGGAATTAGAAATGGAACGTTATTTGATTCAGAAGTATTTAATTTATGCAGGATCACTTTTAAGAAATATAAAAGTTCCATCGAAAATTATTTGGAGTACTCGACTCAGGATGATTTTGTTAGATTGTTATTTGATAATGAACGCACTTGAAACTTGGCTAAACTTGTCCTAAGCTCCATAGGAGTCTTGGGATAAGTTGCCATTGGATGAAAGATATAAAAAGCCCAGCTCGCTAAACAAGTCAGGGCATCATCTTCAGGGAGGAACTATTTGATTTCCGGTTCTACCGATAAGATCATTAAAGAAGAGAACCAACACTGGTTTATGCTGGGGAATATCATTTAAACTTGTATATCAGGGAGTATTCCTTAGCAAAAACTCTCATTCTCTTGACATCATTCAATCAGAATTATTGTTGTTATAAATGAAATTAATTTTAAAAGGGACTAGTTAAATGTATAGATATAAATATATTCTTCTATTTTTCCTTTTACATGTTTTTATCTGGGCTCAGGATGATTATCAAATTACCAAAATTAATTTCATTAACAACAAAACTTTTAAAAACAGTAAACTGA
>JAQICU010000364.1 GCA_027858325.1 Candidatus Cloacimonadota bacterium | reverse complement strand
GTTATTAACTGTTGTTAGGAATTGGATGATAACAAACCCACGAAATATTTGTAGAATAGGATGTTAGTGGTGAATTTTGATAAAAATCTATCTGGGGTATGCACTTGTAACATATTATAATAATCAATAAATTTGGTGTATATGAGTATCCCGAAAAATCAAATGGAATTTGAAAGAATGTTTTCTACAGAAGTACAATGTTTGTCATATTTAAAAGAGCTTAGATTTCCTGACGGTTATTGTTGTCGAAAATGTCAAAATACAGAATACTGGCAGAACAATAGAGGTATTATGATTTGCAAGAGATGTAGAGACGAAATTTCGATTATAGCAGGAACAATTTTCCATAGCAGCAAGTTGCCACTTGTTACCATTTTTAGAGCTTTATGGTGGATGGTGGCTCAGAAGAACGGAGTTAGTGCTGTTGGGCTTCAAAGAGTTTTGGGTCTTGGTAGTTATAGAACAGCATGGACGTGGCTTCATAAATTTAGGAGATTAATGATATTTCCCGGCAGGGATAAATTAACAGGAAGAGTTGAAGTTGATGAAACCTTAGTCGGCGGAAAGAGAGCAGGGAAAAGAGGTAGGGGCGCAGAAGGGAAATCATTAGTTGTAATTGCAGTCGAAATATTAGAGAAAGGTACGGGTAGGGTAAGAATGGCATTGATACCAGATGCGTCAAAAAAGTCATTAGTGAAATTTATAAACGACAATATTGAAGCGGGAAGCAGCCTAATAACCGATGGCTGGAAAGGATATAATGGAATCTCAAAGAAAGGATATTTGCACTTAATTGATGATAAAACAAAGATAGCTGATGGAGAAGAAATACTACCTAATGTCCATCGAATAGCATCATTGCTTAAGAAATGGCTTTTATGAAATCACCAAAATTACAATGGGGAACAGTATCTGTCTTATTATTTGGATGAATATACTTTCAGACATAATAGACGAAAATCAAAAAGCAGGGGACTACTTTTTCAAAGATTAGTTGAGCAAGGGGTCATACATAAACCTGTTGAATATAAACTAATTAAGAGTATGTGATATGTGCATACCCCAGTTTCTTTTTTAACTTTTAATATCGATGGAGACGACCGTAATGTATATCCTCATTTACTCAGTGTGGATATAGATGAATATCAGAAATCTGCCAATGTAAAGAAAAATCCTGCCGAATGGGAAAAGCACGTTATTCATGATCGCTTTGATGTGTCTAAGATGGATCAGTGGGAACAAATCTTCTCTTACGGTGAGATGAAGGGAATGTACTTACATTTTAAAACCCAGGAAAATGTAAACGATCAAAAAATGGATGGTGGCGATTTGGGAAGAGAGCGCAAGCTATATTACCGGGAACTGATAGCAAGGTATTCTCATCATTTAGCACTCAATTGGAACTTAGGGGAAGAGAATACCAATACCCTGGTTCAGGTAAAAGATTTTGCAAGTTATTTCGCTCAAAACGATCCATACAAAAGTATAGTGGTAATTCACACTTATCCCAATCAACATGATAAATACTACCAGCCTTTAGTCGATGAAAAAACCGATGTTTTAGGTTTTTCGGTTCAGACAAATCAGCGCGATTTCAGCAGGGTTCATTCCGACGCTAAAAAATGGGTTAAAGCTTCAGCAGAAAGCGGTCGTAAACTTGTAATAGCTGTTGATGAACCTGGCGAAGCAAGGCATTCTCTGGTTCCGGATTCAGAAGACCCGGATCACGACACTGCCAGGGTAAATGCACTATGGGGAGCGCTTATGGCTGGAGCTAGTGGTGTGGAGTGGTATTTTGGTTATTCTCATGCACATTCCGATCTGACTTGTGAATCATGGCGAAGCCGGGATTTATTCTGGGATCAGTGTAAAGTGGCACTTGAATTTTTCATTAAAACTGAACTTCCGTTAACTGAAATGGAAAACATAGATGAACTAACCCTGACGGAAGATGATTACGTTTTTGCCAAGACGGGTGAGGTTTATTTAATCTTCATGAAAAGATC
>JAQICU010000242.1 GCA_027858325.1 Candidatus Cloacimonadota bacterium | reverse complement strand
CAACAAGCTTATTCCCATAGAAATGAACACACTTCGTTATGGTTGTTTTTGATTAGCCGATCTCACATTTCACGCTTTCGGATTTAATCCATTCGTTGCTTTCTTCAATAATTTGAAACCTGACTGGAAGCAGATCTGGCAGGCAAGAACCGAGAATCATTTTGGCTGGATATTGGGATATAACGGAATTGATATTGATGTTAATTTTTATGAACCGGATCATAAGGCTTTTCGGGAATATCTTGGTAATGTTCTGCATTATGTGAAAATCAACCATCATGAAAATCCTGTATTTTCTATTGCTTATATAGAAGCTGATTGTTCTAAATCTTTGCAACATTTGCTCAAAACCGAATTCAATGATTTTTTTGTGCCGGTCATGAAAGGTGCATAGATAATCTAAAACCCTGCAATCGCTTCTCTCAGCATAACATCCATTTAGCAATTTCAGGATTTCGCGAAAAGTGAAAAAACCGTTCTGAAGGCAGGTAAATCCTTGCAAGGGCTACATCCCAAGAAATCTTGAGAGAAGCCCTTCCAAGGTCAATAAAACCGTGGCAAAGGTTAATAAAGTAGTAATCTTCTAACAGAAACCATTCCGAGGGTTTTTCCTGATTCTGCGAAACTTATCACAAGATTCCTGCGGAACTTGTGATAAGTTGACATATCGACTTAACACAAGACCTTCGGCTTATGCCAAGTCTTCTGGCAGAAACCATTCGGAAGGTTAATTATTAATCACAATCCACACAGTCTTCATATTTGGCATGAGTCTTGAAGCGTGTCATTCCCAGCTTGCCGAATAAAGAATCTACCAGCGAATATATCACGGGAATTACAAACAGAGTAAGTACAGTTGCAAATGCCAAACCAAAAGCAATACTAACAGCCATAGGCTTCCAATCTGCTGTTATACTGGAAGTAGAAAGAATGATCGGCATGAAACCGGCTATCGTCGTTACAGTTGTCATGATGATCGGACGCAAACGGATCGCGCCGGCATTAATCAGAGAATTCCAGCGATCTACTCCATTTGCCCTTTCCCGATTCACAAAATCAACCATAACCAGGGCATCATTTACCACAACTCCTGCGAGTGCAACAACCGATATCATAGTCATCATGGAGAATGGTAAGCGAGTTACAAGAAGTCCAAATATAACACCTATAAAAGCAAAGGGAATTGTAAACATCACAATGAGTGGCTGCACAGCCGATTTAAACTGAGTAGCAAGGATCGTGAAGACAAGCAGCAAGGCAACGCCAAATGCAAAATACAGTGAATTGTTTGTTTTTGCCTGTTCTTCTGCCTGACCGCCATACTCTATCTGATAACCGGGGAAACGTTCTGTAAATCCGGTTAGATAACCTTTTGAACCGGTAATTATATTTCCACGCAAAAGCTCGGTAACTTCATCGGCGGAACGAAGATTTGTGCGTCCATTTTCCTGATAAGTTGTCACCGAACCGGTAACAGTAATTACTCTTTTTCGGTCACGGTGTTCTATTTGTGAATACCCAGAGCCAATTTCCAGATCGGCAATTTCTTTTAGTGCGATCACATCACCGTTCCTGGTGCGAACAGGTAGATTTTCCAAATCTGATAGTTCATCGATCTGTTCATCCATAACCCTCAATACTATATCATATTCATCCATTCCGGAACCGCGATATTTGGATATGTAACCTCCAAAAGAAGCATAACCTACAAGTGAAGAAATGGATTGAACATTCAAACCATAAAGTGCCAGTTTATCATGTTTTGGAACGATCCGAATCTCTTTCTTACCTTCGGAAAAACTTGTTTCCAAGTCTGAAGTACCGGAAATTTTCTCAATTTCAGAGATCACATATTCACCAATTTCTTCCAATCTGGTAAGATCATCACCTTTGATGCGGATCTCGATATCTTCACCGGTGGGCGGTCCGCCGCGTCCCCCATCCTTAAAACTGAAAGTATAGAGTCCGGAAACAGTCTCCAAATATTTTCTTATCCTGTTTTTTATCTGATCATGGCTAAACTGCATATCATCAAGTTCCACCAGATCAATTTTTATATTTGCATTTCTTGTTTCTACTATATTTCTGTGATTTTCCGAATACTGACCAACAGTGCTGACAACTGCTTCTATATCTACTTTTTCCGGTATTTTCAGGATGAAATTCTCGATCTGTGTAACAACTTCATCCGTCTTTTCAAGGCTGGTTCCCGTAGGTGTTTCTAAATTCATAACGATAGTTTGTGGTTTTGCCCGAGCGAAGAATTGAAATTTCACTAAACCTGAAAACAAAACAAGAACTGAAAGAAGCAAAGCGCTTATCAAAGCTAACATCGTCAACAATCTGTGTCTCAGCACTTTTTTAACAGCGATGCGATATTTCCTCACCAGCCAGTCATGTAGTTTATGGTCTTTTTTCTTTCGATCAAAGTTACTTTTCCCACTAAATTCTGCCACATGGGAAGGTAAGATCACCAGACTTTCAAAAAGAGATGCAAGCAGAGCCATGGAAACCACGATCGGGAAAACACTCATAAATTTACCCATCATCCCTTCCATCATCAACAGAGGCATGAAAGCGGCAACAGTTGTTGCTACAGCAGCCACTACCGGCCACATGATCTCTTGCGTACCTTTTATGGCAGCATCCCGCGGACTCATCCCCATCTCCCGATAGCGATGAATATTTTCCAGCACAATTATCGCATCATCTACGATCATACCCAATACCAGGATCAAAGCAAAAAGACTGAGGTTATTTATTGTAACGTCGAAGCGCTGCATTAGAATAAAAGCCAGCAGAAAACTAAAGGGGATCCCCCAGGCAGCAAAAAGAGCATTCTTCCAACCTATGAAAATCCATAACACAATGAATACCAGAATGATTCCCAACATTGCATTATTTCCAAGTGTTCTGATGCTGTTTTTAACCCTGATAGAACCATCATTACGAACTTCCACTGAAAGTCCGTCCATTCTATTTTCAAATTCGGTTGCTTTTTCGCGTACATTTTCCATCACACTGATAATATTCCCATCAGCTTTCTTGTAAATATCAACTGTTACGGCTTTTTTACCATCCAGTTTACTCATTGTGGTAGCTTCTTCCAATGTGTCACGTACTGCAGCTACATCTTCTATTCGTACCGACCGACCATTGTCATCCATTCTCACAACAAGCTCACCTATTTGATCGATATTATCAAATTCACCCATTGTTCTGATCAGGAATTCTGCATATCCTACTTTAATGGAACCGCCAGGTGCATTCATGTTTCTCATGTTGATAGCATTTGCCAGATCGTTCAAAGAAATGCCGTATTCTTTCAGCTTCTGAATATTACTGTCGATCCAGATCTGGCGATCACGCGTTCCAGCTATTTCCACTTTGGAAATATAACCCAGGTCTAAGATTTCATCTTTGAAGTCGTCAGCCAATTCCCGCAAAGCATTATCAGAGAGATCACCACCCAGAGTAACTGTGCAGATCTCATTCACTTCACGCATATTTAACTGAAGCAGGAAAGGATCATCAGCATCATCCGGCAGGTCATTCACTTTGTCCATTTCCGTGTTGAGATCACTCCAGGCTTTCTCAATATCAGCTTTGGGATCCATTTGAATATAAATTGTAGCTCTTCCCTCGGAAGCTGTGGAACTCATATAATCCACATCTTCCAAATCTGTAAGCTGATCTTCGATTTTCTTTATAACCAGCTTTTCCATCTCTGCCGGAGAAACACCACGATAGCTGACCATGATATAGAATGAACCAAAGTCAACCGCTGGCATCTCTTCCTTCGGCATGTTTATCATTGTATAAATACCAAATATGAACACAATGATCATGATCATATTTATCAGCACGCCGTTATCTACAGAAAATTTTGCTAATGACATATCATCTCCCTATTCATGTTGATCAATTTATCTCGAAGCCGGATTTCACTTCTACCAGAGTTCCGTCGGAAAGACTGTCTATACCGTCAATCACTAGTTTATCTCCTGACTGCAGTCCGGATTTTATTATTATATTGTTAGCTACTTTTTCTCCCAGTTCCACTATTCTGAGTTCAGCCCTGTTCTCTGAATTTATAATATAAACAAATTGTTTATCATATTTTTCGCGCAAGTTTTCGATAGATGTGTAGAGCACATTTTTAAATGTCTGCGAAAAGATGTGCCCTTCGACCACCATTCCAGGGAAAAGCTTCAGGTTTGGATTGGACAGTATGATTTCTATTGGATAGTTATTGCCGCCTGTAACGGGACGGATTCCTACACCCGATATCTTACCTTCATAGTTTTTTTCATTGTATACAACAATTACATGGTCATCTTTTTTTACAAAGGAAATATCAGATTCACTTATTCCTGATTTGATCTTTAATTTTCTTGAATTAACAATACCGGCAATTTTCATCCCCGGACTCACCATTACTCCAACTTCCAAATTAAGTTCCGCAAGAAAACCTGAAACAGGTGTCGTAAACTGAGAATTCTCTAAATTCTTCCGTGCACTTTCTACATTAGCCAAGGCACCATTGTAACCTGCCTGAGAATTCTTGAGAGAACTATTTGCCTGCAGGAATTCACTTTCTGAGATTTTATTCTCATCATACAATCTCTGGGAAGCTTTCATGCTCATACTAGCTGTTTCCATATTTGCTTCCGCTGCCATCAAAACTGCCTGAGCCTGTAACAATAGATTTTTTGCATCGGTGTTATCAACCCGGCCGATAGCATCACCTTTATCTATCCAGTCACCCAGATTTTTATAAATCTCAATCACTTTCCCATTTGTTTCACAGGAAAGATCCACGTCTGTGATCCCTTCCAATTTACCAATGATATTTACATATTTCTCAAGATCTTCTAATTCCATTTTCTGAACCCTTACGATCACTTCCTGTTCCTTAGATTTGTCACTCTCATCTATGCCGGGTTTTTTGTTTTCCGTGCAGGAAACAAGTGATACTAAGACCACAAGAATTATTAAAGTTAGTTTAAGTAATTGTTTCATTTCTCCCCCATTTTATTTATTTAATATTTTTTCTAAAATTTGTGGATCTTCAATACCCATCAAGAATTGCAATGTAGACTTAACACGCAAGAAATTATAAAAACTGGTTGTGTATTGATTTTGCGCGGAAGTAAACATAACTTCTGCCGAGAGAAGATCATTAGCTGTAATTACGCCATGGGTAAATCTTTCTTTCATCTGGTTATATGTTTCTTTAGAATATTCCATTGCAAGCTTGGAAGATCTTACTGTCTTAGCTGCTGCAACCAGATTTATTAATGAACTTCGCAGAGAAAGTTTTATTGCATCACTTACTGTTTCTAATTCATATTTAGATTGCTTCAAGTTATGGTTAGCTTTTGCTACTTCCAAACCATTATCCACCAGTGGAAAGATCGGAATTGAAAGATAGACTCCTAATTGACCACTTTCAATAAAGGCTTCCTGATAATCGTATTTTGACCAATTATTGGAATATTGTAAATTTACTGATGGTAAGAAGTTTCCTCCAGCCATCAGTAAAGATTTTTTATTTGTATTAACAGATATTTCTGATATCTTTAATGAAGGATTACTACTTTCTCCTATATTAATGATCGTTTTTATCAATTCATCTAATTCGGAAATAGATTTACTGCTTAATTCATCTAAAGTTGGTTGATGAATTTCAATTGGAATTTCTGCAAGTTCTTTCACTTTCTCAAGCTGCAAGAAATTAGCTAATTCTAATAAACTTATCTGGTAAAGATTTTCTATCTGGATCAGGTTTACTTCTTTAACTGCTAATTCAGATTGTAATTGCAGATATTCTGCTTTGGAAAGCGTTCCAGTATCGTAGCGGATCTGAGCGATCTCTACATTGTTTTGGGAAGAGAGAAGA
>JAQICU010000235.1 GCA_027858325.1 Candidatus Cloacimonadota bacterium | reverse complement strand
CTGCATAACTCCCACTATTTAATGGAGAGATTTGCAACTCTGGCGTTGTGAATTGCTAACTTGGTAGCTGGAGCTACAGGATCAACATTCGATTTTCAGCAAGTTAAGAAGATGATCCTAATGAAATAGTTTCGCATTTCATGGGATAAATGTTATTAAATAAAAATTTGTGGAAGAGAATATGAAAAATGAACGCAAGGGTCAAATTATTGCAGGAATAATATTAATACTTGTAGGTCTGTCGATCTCAGGATTGAGATTATTCGTTGGATTCCATCAAAATTCATTTATGCTGCTGCTGGGTGGATTGTTTATTGCAGCTTATTTTTACAAAGATTCTTATGGATTATTAATTCCAGGTTGTCTTATAACCGGACTCGGCTTAGGAAGTTTTAGTTATGGTTTTTTCTGGCGATTTCCGCATCTTAACACGTTAGGCTTGGGAATCGGATTTATCGGCATCTATGTTATCGACCGTCTTAACAAAGGAAAAACTGAGTGGTGGCCACTGATACCTGGTGGAATTTTATTAGCAGTCGGCTTGTTTTTAAGACCTTTTAGTATGTGGCGTTTTATTCATATCGGATGGCCTGTAGTTCTAATAGCTTTAGGATTGTGGATCATCGCAAAATCTACAGGCTTAATTAAATGTAAGGGTAACAAGAAAGAGGAAGAATAAATAAAATTTCACTAAACTCCTAGGTTGTAATACAGTAAATTGATGAATTGAGATTCTTTGTCAAATTCCCTCCTGCCCAGCTGTATAGTTGGGTATAAGTCAACCTTTAGAAAGACAATTCACCACAGGATATAACTTCTTCTCATTATGAACTCTCCAGTTCGTAATGCAATAATACGGCAGTTTCTGCTGCCAAACGCAATAATAATTTTGGATGCGATTTATTATTTCTACTTTATCTCCAATTTTCACAATTCTTACATTTTACATTGACAAATATAGCAAATTCAAATTTCCAATATATTAAAAAAAATTAGAAAACTGGGAGTTTAATGAAAAAGATAGATCTTCATGTGCATACAAATTTTTCGGATGGAATCTATTCACCAAGACAAGTTTTGGAATTAGCAAAAGAAAGTGATCATGGCGTGATTTCAATTACAGATCATGACAATCTGGATGGATATCGAAATGCCATAGAAATTGCCCAAGATATGGATATTGAATTGATCCCGGGTGTTGAGATCAGTTGTCTTCATAAAGATAGGGATGTACACGTTCTTGCCTATTATCTGGATACGAAAAACAAAGAGATCAATGCTATGTTAAAAGTGATATATGATAACCGTTTTCACCGTGCAAACTCGATGATAGATAAGTTGAAAGAGCAAGGAGTTAATCTTGATCATGAACAGATCTACGAAAGAGCCGGTGAAAATAATTATCTCGGACGCCCGCACCTGGCATGGGCATTAATTGAGACTGGTTATTGTAAAAACAAATATGAGGCTTTTGAAAAATATCTTGGTGAGCATTGCTATGCGTATGTTCCCAAAGCTTCACCTACTGTAGAAAAGATAATCAAGGTTATCAGAAATGCAGGTGGTGTAAGTGTTCTGGCGCATCCATACACTTTACGGAATGATGAATTTATATATGATATCATAAAGTTTGGTATTGACGGTATGGAAGTTTTTTATGCTAAAAGTAATGAGGAGACTGTGCTGCATTACAATGAAATCGCTCAAAATAATATGCTCATCCGAACCGGTGGAAGCGATTTTCACGGAGAAGGATTGGATGAGGAAATATTCAAAAGTTATTCTGCTCCTGTTTTTGTGCTGGAAGAATTAAAAAACAAATTAAGAGGATTATAATGAAAGATTTGGGAGAATTTTTAGATATAAATAAAACCAAAGGTTTACCGCGGACTTATAAATTTAACCAGTTCATACGTTGGTTTACACTCATTTTTGCCACACTTGCTATAGCTTATTCAATATGGCTTATCTTTAATAAAGTCGATTCGGACTCACCCAAATTTACTCAGTTTGTTCCATTTGCTATCATGTTCCTTGCTCTAAACTCTTTTTTGAAAAACCTGTTTTCTTTGAATAAGATCAAGCTTACACAGGAGATGATTTCCTTCCAATATTTAGGAAAGAAAAATGTGAATATTGAATGGGAATCGTTAACAAAATTGGAATTGAATGATGACAAACGTAAAATGATCCGATTAAAATACATTGTTGATGATGTAGAAAGATCATTGCAGTATACACTCAGTTTTCCTAAACCTTTGGAGATAGCGAATAGTATTGCAGAGATGGCTCCTCAAATTGAGTTTGATGAATTTATGGCAGCGGTGGTAATCACAGATAAAGAAAAGAAAGATTTTTTTGAAAAAAATAAGAAATGAAGATCGGATTTCTGGGTCCTGCTTACCCTTTTCGGGGTGGAATTGTTCAATTCAGTTCACAGCTTGCTCAAGCATTTCAGCCTAATAACGAAATTAGATTTTTCTCATTTAAACACCAATATCCAAAGATACTATTTCCCGGTAAAGATCAATTAAGCCAAAGTGAGAAACCAGTTTTTACTATAATCTCAAAATTAACTCCATATAACCCATTTACATGGTTTCCCACAATAAAAGCAATAAATGACTGGGAACCCGATATTCTGATCATAAGCTACTGGATCCCATTTTTCGCACTCTCATTTGGATTTGTTTTAAGACGTCTGTACAAGAAAACGAAATGCTATTATATCATTCATAATATTGATTTTCACGAAAAATGGCTTTTTGCGAAAAGTCTAACAAAATATGCATTAGGCAAAGCTGATCTTCTGGTTACACTTTCAGAATCGGTTTATTTTGATGTTTGTAAAC
>JAQICU010000302.1 GCA_027858325.1 Candidatus Cloacimonadota bacterium | reverse complement strand
TGCATAGACTCAACAATAGATTGCTTAGTGAAAACAGTAGATGGACCTGAGTAGTAAGGATCTCCTACCATTACCGAATGATCATACCAATTTGTCTCAGCCATATAGGGTTCTTTCTCATAACTCAATACTTTAGCAACATAGGTTTGCATGTTTGTGATGGAAGATATTGAGATCCGACCTAAAAACACATCTTCCAAACCATCATTCCCCTCCAATTGGCCATAAGGATGGTCTCCTTCACCACTATAATATGAAATAGTGTAAGTTGGAATATTATAAGAACCACCCACATCACCTACTAAGCAGACAAATTCAGGTGGGTCTTCCCATGTATCATAAGCACTTTGGATATAGTCCTTTATGGAAGTAGTTGATGTTCCGGTTACTGCTGTACTGGCAAGTGCTACATTGAATCCTTTCTGATGTTTCCAGTCTGTTAAATCCTCAAGTTCGGAAAGTAGATTTGCATCATTAGGATAGATAAACAGGTAGCTTGGGTCCTGATATTCACCATCCCGCTCTGTTACGGAATCATAATTCAAAATTGATGACCTGTATAAAGGTTCGAAGAAGCGTGACCTCTTTTTATCAAGTGTTTTAGGATTGATCCCACTTCTGCCGGAGGCGTTAACTACTATATCTACATTTGTTACAATTCTCAAAGTCTTGTCCTGAGGATCATATTGGAATGGATTAACTGAAACACTTACAACGCGCTGATCTCTTAGGATTACTGGTTCTCCGATCTCTACTATATTAGCTGGAAAGGATGATCCTGACGTATAATAATCCTCATCAATTACAAACTCAAATGGTTTACTGACACTTTCACTTTGTAATTTCTGGGTTGGATATATGTTTATATCTTGAACGATCTCTTCTTCTGTATTAATAATTTCAAAACTGACAGACCCTTCATCCGGGATTGAGATCAATCTGGTAAATTTGGGAAGATCCGGTTTGCCGACCTCTAATGAGTTACCTTCGTCCTTATAGCTTATCTTCATGTAATCTGTTTCATTCGCTCTGATCGTTTCAACATTATAGCCATTCAAGGTAAAATTAACTTCCGTATATTCTTTCCCGGATGAGCTATGATCAAATAGCTTTTGCTCGGAATTTTCCGGGATATCTACCCATTCTGAGAAGGCATTTACTCCTAAAAGTAAAACCAACAAAATAATACTGTATTTTTTCAAATTTCCTCCAATCTATTATCAATCAATTCCAATTTCGTAAACACCCTGACGCGTGGAAGCATAAATCTTATTATTACGTAAAACAGCTTCATATGTATAGCCAATTTTGTCTGAATCTAAATTTCCGACAAGTACAGGGTTTATGATATCTGAAATATCATAAAGATATACTCCACCACTGTGACTTCCTAAAACCATATTATTACCTTCAATATCTATAGTATAAATGTACTCATTAGTTTCTTTTTGGCAAACAAGAGTTGGATTTGATACATTTGAAATATCATAGACAGCAAAGCCAGCTTGCCGCAATGCTACTATTGCATAGTTGTCAACAATCTTTACATCTAATGCTACCGCATCAGTATCTGTTGTACTGATGACATCTCCATTACTTCTGTTTACTATATGAAATCCAAGTTGTTCAGCTGCAAGATAAATCTTACTTTCATCAATATCAAATCCTCCAACTGAATTTTGAAATGCAAAAGCAGTTGAACCAATCCAGGAATTATCAGAACTGCTGAAATTAAAGAACTCGCTACTGGTCCAGTAAAGAATAACACCTCCACCAAGGGTGATATCAGGTTCTAGTTGAATAACACTACCTGTATTCCCTGATAAGTGGAAAAGATATGTGGGGTTTGTTTTATCTGTTATATCAAATCCAAAGATGCTGGGCGGACTTCCAGATTGGTCGTAAACAAAAAGAAGATCTTCATCTTCTTAAACTGAGATACCACGAACATTTTCATACATGATTGGATCGATTTCCATAATGAAACTCTCATGATGTGAAATCATATCGTTCGAAGCAAGATCATATATCGTATATCCTGCTTGATCTTCTGCAATATATAAAAATGAATCAGAAACGAAAACATCTCTGGCATAACCGGAAACTTCGAAATGGTGTTCAATATTTAAGACACCTTCAACAGAAGCCGGCTCATTCGGAGTAGCACAACTTAATAAATGAAACAACACAAAAAACAAAAATGATACTTTCATTATTCTTTTCATCACTTCCCTCACTTTTTAACTTATTATCTTTGAATCTAAATGCATTTTTTATTCCATTACGATGTCGAAAAAATTAACATCATATAAATAGTTTACAATAAAATATGAAAAGTAAATAAAAAATATCGATCGTCTAATAAGCACTATTATTAAACTGATTTGCTCCTTCAGTGTTTGAACTAGATTATAATCAACTTGGGTTTGTCCGGTTTCATTAAAATTTTACTGTAACATTTTTCTTTTTCAATTTGTTTAAACATAAACTGGTGGAGCATAGCGGGTTCGAACCGCTGACCTCTACACTGCCAGTGTAGCGCTCTCCCAGCTGA
>JAQICU010000216.1 GCA_027858325.1 Candidatus Cloacimonadota bacterium | reverse complement strand
AATTGAAATATATCGGAATGATCGTATCTAAAATAAAAACCGACGATGCAATAAAACGAATTAAAGAGAGAAAACATCCCGGAGCCCGGATAGATAGTGTTTATGCACCGATAGGATTAAATATCGGCAAGACAACTACGCAGGAGATCGCCATTGCAATTACTGCTGAAATGCTGGCAATTTATAATAATATAGATGATATCCATTCACTTAGCAAGAAATAAAGATAATTTCTTTTTTAATAATATATTGACACATTTAGATTAAATTTATGTTTTATAACTTATCCTAATATGGAGTTTAGATGAAATATATTCTAGTAATTCTCATTATTATTTTTAATTATCTTTTGTTTGCTGATTCCGTACCACCTTATGCTACACCATTATATCCTGCCGATGGGTCAAGCGGGATTCCTGTAGATTCAGATGTTACCTTCTATGTTAATGATGATGTAGATGGCGTGGATATAAATACAGTCTCGGTTGATATCAATGGATTAATCTATACAAGTGATAGCGGATCGTTTTTTTATAGTGGAACACCTTTTAGTTATATTATCACTGTTAATCCACCAATGAATTTTCAGTTTAACGATCTGATTAATATTCAGATCGATGCAGCTGATCTAGAAGATCCTGCAAATGTTATGCCCACCTACTCATATTCTTTTCAAACCATTGAAGACTTGCAGCCACCTTATATCGGCGGGTTAAACCCTGGTGCCGGAGCTGTTAATGTTCCACAGGATACTGATATTGAATTTATTATTTATGATAGCGGGATCGGTGTGAATTTGACTTCAGTTGTCGTTGAAATACAAGGTGTTACCTATACACACAATAATGGATTGTTCTATTATTCTGGGAACGCAAATGCTTATCATATAACAATTGATGTCCCGGTTAATTTTGAACTTGCTGAGATCGTATCAGTTGCAATTGACGCTTCTGACCTAAACGGGATAACAATGGCAACCTTTGAATATTCATTCGAGATTATAGATGATATCCAACCACCGTATACCGGCGAATGGGATCCCGAACCCGGGGCAGATGAAGTACCAATAGATACAAATGTAAGTTTTAATATTTATGATAACATTGAGGGTGTTGATATTACATCTGTTGTTGTAGAGATCCAGGGAGTTCAATTTACTTATCTCAATACATCATTCACATACCAAACAATACCAAATGGATATACAGTTACATTAGATCTGCCCAGTGATTTTGATTATGGGGAGCTTGTTAACGTTCAGATAGATGGTGCTGATTTTTCCCAACCTGCTAATGTAATGATAACATACTCATATACTTTTCAGTGTGAATACGATAATGCTCCTCCTTACACAGGAAACTATGATCCTGTTCCCGGACAACAGGATGTTCCAATAAACACAAATATAAATTTCCATGTATATGATGATGACCTGGGAGTGGATATTAACACTTTGCTGGTTGAAATTGATGGTGTGCAATATTCAGTTGCAAACGGGAATTTATCTTATAGTGGGAATATATATGACTATATGATCGGCATAAACCCTTCTGAGAATTTTGAATTTTCTCAGGTAGTTTTAGTAGAAATTAATGTCGCTGACCTGGCAACACCTGCAAATCAACTTTCCGGTTTTTCTTATTCATTCCAGTGTATTAGTGATGAAATAACTCCTTATGTTACGAATCTTGATCCTGCACCATTTTCGATAGATAATGCTGTAAACACAAGTGTATCATTTCATATTAATGATGATGGCTTCGGTGTAGATATCAATAGTGTGGTGGTGGATGTGCAGGATATAATTTATTCTATTGGAACTGGAAATCTATTTTACAGCGGTGGGATTAATGATTATTATATTAATATTGATCCCGTAGAGAATTTCAATTCCGGAGATACTGTTTATGTTTCAATTGCTGCATCGGATCTGGCAACTCCTGCTAATCAGATGGGTACTTTCAGTTATACATTTGAGTGTATTATTGAAGATGTCTACCCTCCTTTCATCTGGCAACCTTACCCCGCTAATGGCGCTGTAAATATCTCCGTTTTCACTACAATAAGCTGTTATATACTCGATAATGGAAGCAATGTCGATTCCACTTCAATTGAGATGGACATCAATAATATTGCAATAGAAGATTTTGAACTTGAAGCGATTTCGATCATGGGAAGTTCGGGTTACATAATTTCTTACCAGCCCATCCAACCATTTAGTTATAATGAAGCAATTACGGTTAGCATCTCAGCAGCTGATCTGGCAATTATTCCAAATATTCTCACAGATGCAACTTTTTCATTTGTTTGCGAGGATAATCAACCGCCATCAATAAACCTGCCGGACAGCCTTGTTTGCATGGAAGATGGTGTGATCATTGAAAATTTCAGTTTTTATATTATTGATCCTGAGAATGATGATCCGATCCTGGAAGCTACAATCAGTAATAACCTAACTATAACCATAGACGGCTATATGGTTATCATAGAACCTGGTGAGAATTGGTTCGGCACGGAGAGTGTAAGTTTTATTATTCTTGATGACGAAGGTGAACCATTGGCAAGCGATTATACCAATATAATTGTTACCAGTGTGAATGATGCACCTTCCTTTGATCCTGATCTGTTCCCTGTAAATATCTCATTCACAGAGAATACTGAAAAGGTTATCGATTTCTCACCAATGGTTAGTGATCCTGAACAATTTCAGGAAGAACTAACCCTAACTATTACCGGCAATGATACGATCAACATTGATATATCAGATCTTGTTGTGACCTTCTCAGCGCCGGAAAATTGGAATGGATCAGAAGTATTAACTGTTATATTGGAAGATAACGTTTCCCGTTCATCATGTTCGGCTCAGTTAGTGGTTACAGTTACTCCGATTGCCCCAGATGAAAAAGTCATTGTAGAACCTCATACAGTTAGTTGGAATGATGATTGTTGTGTAATCACTATTTACAGCCAGGTTGATCTGGAAAAAATAACTGGTAAAATATTAGACAGAAGCGGGAAGTTGATAACAAAATTGAATATTCTGGAGTATGGTGAAAACAAACAATCCAGATGGTATAAAAGAGATTCTGATCAAAATTTAGTTAGTGGAGGATTCTATATCTACCAGATAATTATTAATAATAGAATTTACCAGGGTAGCATAATAATTGCAAGGTAATGGAATGAAAAATAAATATATTGTAATTGCTTTAATAGTATTCCCGATCGTATGTTTTGGATATGATTTTGAAAATGGCGGAGTGCGAAATGCAGCTTTGGGAGAAACCGGGATTGCATCTTCCCACGATGTTTCTGCAGCAGTTTGGAATCCATCCGGTTTAGCTGCTTATCATTATTTTCAATTAATCACAGATTCAAGACCTTACACAATGCAAATGGATAATGATGAGATCGCACAAAACTTTGTGTATTTATCATTTCCGTTCAAGAGAGTTCCAGGTGCATTTGCTTTAACCGGTGGTTCATTCAATTCCAATGCTTATACAGAAGGAAGATTTGGTTTACATTATGGAACCAATATTTTCCCGAATAAATTATCGGGTAAATTTTCCGCAGGATTGAGCTTGTTTGATCATTATACGAGTTTCTCAGAAATCAGTGAGAGTAAGAACGCCTTTGATCTGGATCTAGGATTTTCTTATCGATTGAATCAATATGCAAATTTTGGGCTACTAGCTGGGAACATTCTACAAGCTGATATGGCAATTGACAGCAATAATGAAGATAAGCTTCCAATGCGATTGGGTTTAGGTTCTAAATTCACATGGAAGAAGATCAACATTTCCGGAGATCTTTTATACCGAAGATACCAAAATTATAACGAGCTTGGTTTTGGGGTAGGGGCTGAATATTTACTGGCAAGAAATCTTCAGCTAAGATTGGGAGTGAATAACCACGATCTCACCGGTGGTTTTGGTGTGAATTTTTATTCCCATAAATGGATTGGACCCACTGTTGATAAAAAGAGTAAGGAAATGAATTTCAGCTTTCTTCAAATCAGTATGGATTATGCATTCCAATATCCTTTGGGCGAGACGAGTGAGAGTGGAACTATCTCCATGGGGAATAACCTGGATTCTGATTATGGTGAACATTTCTTTGGGATCAAAATTGATTTTGGTAAAACTCGTGATACTGAAAAAAATCTTGCCTTATTATTCCCATCACAATTCGGTATTGATTCTGATGCTCATTTAGATACTGTTTTCATAGAAAAAGTTGTAGTTGATACCATCTTTCAGTCCAGAACTATTCATGATACAATAAAAATAATTAAACGCGTGATCGATGAAGGAGTAGTAGCACAGAAGGTGCAGGAAGAAGCTTCCAAGATCAGGAGGTCTGATATTAAGAAGATCAATCAGGCTACAGTTCATTTGAACTCCGCATTGGAATTCTATTATTCCGAAGATTATTACAAGGCGATAGATGAATGCAATAGAGCTATATCCCTTGCTCCCGATCTTTCACTACCATATATCAGGTTAGCTTCTATTTACTATCGGTTAGGAGATTCTGAAGAGGCGATGTATCAATTAAAACATGCAGAGAGAATGGATCCGGGTAATGTTGAAATTAAGAAAATGATGCGACTACTATCAAACGAATAAATAAGGATATTTTATGAAAAAACTGTTGTTAGTTTTGATTTTATTTCTCACTTTACAGCTCTTTTCGCAAGATTTTGATATTGAAACAGTAAAAGAAATTCAAGCAGAGCGTGAACTGGCTGAATGGATTGAGGCGATGCTTTTCCCAATTGTGGGAGAAACTATAGTTATTGCTAATTTAACTTTGGATTATCCTGCCAGCAGATTGGAGGTTTACGGCTCAATGCTGGATAAGGAAAAGAGTCTTCCTGGTCTTCCAATTGCCAAATCAAGATCAGTTATGCCTACAATGATAGATGATCAGGAAACATATCCTACAATCGTTGCTAGAAAAGAGATCACGATCTACCTACAAAAAGATGTAACTGATGAGATACTGCAATTCATCAAACAGAATGTTGCTCTCTGGATGAATATAAATCCCGAAAAAGGTGATATACTGCAAATAAGAAATATTATGAATTTCGGAAGTGGTATTGCTGAAGAATCATTAGAAAAAGAGGTGAATAATTTCTTTTTTCTCTATATGGGACTTGCTCTATTAATCATAGCTTTTGTTTCTATTATTATCTTAAGATCAGGATTTACAAAATTAAGTACTTCCATGCAAAGCATAAACGTAACTGGATTTGAAAAAGCACTTCGTGTAAAAGGAAATCTGCCAGCTAAGGGAAATAGCGGAACAGGGACTACTGCAAGTATTATTTCATCTAAGAAGAAACCCTTAGCTATTCAACTTGTAGATGCTGATAAGGAGAGCGATCCATTTGATTTTAGTTTTTTGGAAGAACTTTCTATACTGAGTTTTTCAAAACTTCTTGAAGGTGAGAGTGCAGGTGATATTGCTTTCATATTAACAAATCTTCATTCAAAGTTTGTAAGTGAATTCCTGAATTCTTATATTGGAGACTCAAATGAGATCATGCGGGTTTTGTTATCTGAGAATAGTAAATCTAAGAAGGAAATTGCTGTATTGAAAAATAAATTACAAGCAAAATTTA
>JAQICU010000163.1 GCA_027858325.1 Candidatus Cloacimonadota bacterium | reverse complement strand
GGATTTATTGCAATGACTCTTTACAAGTTAGCTCAGTTTTTCGGTATTGTACTTTTGAAGAAGGATATGGTGTTTTGCAATCTGGAGGTAATTTTTATTTCTGTGGTGCTTTGACTGTGGATAACTCAATTGTAATAATTGATAATTGTATCTTTCAAGATCAAATATGGATCAGCTTAGAAATCCAATCAAATTCTGAAGTAGTAATTACTAATTCAATATTTAAAGATACAGGAAGTAATACTAATCATTATGCAATATATAGTACTAATAGTGAAGTTGAAATCATTAATTCGAAAATAAGTAATAATTATAATGGTATATTTTGCGCAGAAACATCTATGAATGTTATTGATTGTATAATTCTTGATAACCATTGGTATGGGATTTATTTTCAATATTGTGAACCAAAAATTCTAAATTGTACAATTGTAGGAAATAATAAAGGTATGTTTTCTTTTAATAATACTAACGAATTTTATCGGGCACAATTGATTAATTCAATTTTTTGGGATAATATTATCAATATTGGAGGTGGTTGGTGGGGAACTACTGAAAGATTTTTTGATGTTTATAATTCTTTTATTGATGTAAATCCTGAGTTTATCAATGAAATCGATCGCAATTTACACCTTTCAGCTTCATCACCAGGTATAGATATAGGCATTATGGATTTACCTTTTGGGCTTGAATTACCAGAGTTTGATTTAGATGGTAATCCCCGAATAATTGGTTTAGCTGTTGATATGGGTGCTTATGAAACCCAATAATTCAAAATAATTTGATAAAACTTAAGGATTATTGAGAACAGTGTTTATTAGTCCATTGCACCTAACAAGCGTGTCGGCAGTAGAGTTGGTCAGTGCTCTTTGTTTGAATCTTCCGATTCAAACGGCTGGTCAGTTTGTTTTGGGCGTGATCCGGCAGCTGCCGGATTCCCGCAGCACACGCAGAACAATAGGCAAAATTCGCTTCGCTCCATGTCAGTGCTTCTCGATGATTAATCCTTCTATTCTCAACTCTTTTTTCTGCCTTATCTTTTCTTTTGTTCTATGCTGAATTATTTCTTATTCCCAATCCAAAAGGCGCATTTCACCTTCTATTTTTTTTATCTCTGTAATATCCTGACTAATTTCTAAAGTACCAATATATTTATCGTTTTCATCTCTGACAGCAAAGTAACGAATAAAAATAAACTTACCCTTCATTTGTATGTGGAAAGAAGCTTCATCTTTAGTTCCAGTTTTAAAAGCATTCAATATTTTTTCTACAATATGAACACTTTCCGGTGGATGACATTTATGTACTTTCCTTCCTATAATAGCTGGAGATCGAGGGAAGAATCTATCTTTAGGGTTTGAAAAATATCGTACTTCATCGTTCTCATCAATGAAAGTCAGATCGAGTGGAACCGTATTGAGTACAAGCTCTAATTGCTGTTGGCTCAAACTTCCTGTTTCAGTTTGGAAGAAAATTTCTGCTAAATCCACTAAGTTGTTTTTTGAGTCTGAAATAATTTCATTTCCTTTTTGTGGAGTTGTAATATAAGAAAAACCTATTTCAAAACTTTGTGCATGGATCTTACGCCAGTCAATGGTGGTAAGCGTTTCCATTGCTACTGGGTAGATCACCAACTCTTCTTTAAAGATCATACCATACATCAAAAAAAATACTTCACCAAATAATTTAAATATCTCCGGGCTGAAATCTTCATTTTCTGCGAGTGTTACTTTAAGTGCTTTTAGCTTCATGCGAATATCATCGTGGATAGACCACATTACAGAAAGTGGACGGCAATTTTCCCAGGTTTTTTCCAGGAAGGGAAAGAGGATATTTTCTTTACGTACATAATGATGTTCCATAAAGAAAAGTTCTTCAACTTGATTTGTAACTTTTGCATAATCCCGATCCTTAAGACTCTCTTTAATATTACTCAGTACTTTTTCTAATTCACGATTTTCCTGCATCAAATAATAAAGGGCATGACCTTCTTGTGGTTTTTCCCACTCGTATTTTTTTAAGTGATCATAAATTACATTCATAACTTTTTCGATTTTCTCTTTGATCTGTTGAGGAGAAATACCACTTTTCAATTGTTTCTCTTCCATTGCTATCATATCGTGGGGAGTTATGTGTTCAAGTGCATCCTTATATTTTTCTACCAGTTTACTTCCATCTTTGCCTTTCAGAATTCCTTGAGAAAATTCGAAAAGCATTTCAATTCTTTTTTTTCTGTTATTTATAAATTCTGACATCACCACCTCCCTGAATTAAACCAAGTCTAAATTGTATATTAATGAATATGGCGTCAAGTCAATGACATTTAGGATAAATGAATAATTTTGATATTAATATATATGACAAGAGCATCCATTTTCAGGATGCTCTTGTAAAGTTTGGTATATTGGAAAAATTTTCTTATTTAACTACTAGAATTTCTTTGATCATTTTTACAAATTCAGTCTTAGGTAATGCTCCGGTTGACATTTGAGGTTGCCCATCTTTGGGAATAAACAAGATGGACGGGATACTTCGAATTCCAAATATACTCGCAAGTTGTTTTTGATCTTCGGTATCAATTTTGTAAATTTTGACCTTTCCCTCATATTCAATTGCCAGTTCTTCCATGATAGGAGCTACCTGACGACAAGGTGCACACCAATCAGCAAAAAAATCGATGATAGCCGGGATTTCACCTTTAAAATTCCATTCGGTTTTAGTTTCGAAATTGAAAACTTTCTCTTTGAACGTTTCCAATGTTAAATGTTCTGGTTTTGATAAAATTTCTTCTGAAAACAAAGGTAAGATCATCATTAATGCCATTATCAATATAACTATTATTTTCATCTTTTCTCCTATTTGATAGCTAACATTCTATCAATCTTAGCTTTATCAAATCCCACGATTGCGGAATTATTGATCCACATTTGCGGAACTCCCTGCTTACCGGATTTGCGTATCATATCTCGAGCTGCTCTTTGATCTCTGGAAACATCAACGTCTTTAAAACGGATGCTATTATCTTTGAGATAACTCTTTAATTTTTTACACCAGGAGCAGGTTGGTGTACTAAAAACAACAACCGTTTTCATCTTGCCTGATCCTTAAATTAATCTACTTTTAGAACGTCTTTGATTGCTGTAACAAATGATTCCTTTGG
>JAQICU010000151.1 GCA_027858325.1 Candidatus Cloacimonadota bacterium | reverse complement strand
ATAACAGACTGTCGTTCTGAGGAGTTCTTCAAAGATTTTTCTTACGAAGAATCCACCACAGCGGATAAATCTCATTATAAGTGGAGATCCTTCCAAAGAAGAACGTGTAAGATTCGTCAGGATGACACGAAAATTTTAAGGAGAAAAAAAATGGAAAAAAACTATTGCTGATATTGATCGTAACTATCGTTTCGATAAATTTATTTAGTAATCCCAAAGGAGAAGAGATGAATTACACAAAAACAGATTCCGGATTGGAATATGTTATTACTGAGAATGGAAGCGGAGAACAGGCAACAGCAGGAAGTAGAGTTAAAGTTCATTATACTGGAAAACTTGAGGATGGAACAAAATTTGATAGCTCCGTAGACAGAGGTGAACCGTTTGCATTTGAGCTTGGAGCCGGAATGGTAATAAAAGGCTGGGATGAAGGTATTGCCTTGATGCATGTTGGTGACAAAGCTGTCTTAAAGATTCCCGCAGATCTGGGATATGGAGAAAGAGGTGCAGGTAGTGTGATCCCTCCTGATGCTACACTAATTTTTGAAGTTGAACTTTTAGAGATAATGCCCGTGATCAAGATCGAAGAATACGACATTAAAGGTAAGGTTACATCCAAAACAGAATCGGGACTGGAATATATTTTAGTTGAGGAAGGTAATGGTATCAGAGCTGCCGCTGGAAATACTGTGAATGTGCATTATACAGGCTATCTTGAAGATGGAACAATTTTCGATTCATCTGTAAAAAGAGATCAACCATTTAGTTTTGTTTTAGGAATGGGAAGAGTTATTAAAGGCTGGGATGAAGGAATTGCTTTGATGAAAGTAGGTGATAAGGTTCGTCTGGTAATTCCTGCTGATCTGGCTTATGGTGAAAGAGGCGCCGGTGGGGTGATTCCTCCTAACGCCACGATTATATTTGATGTGGAACTTCTGGAAGTAAAATAACTTATTTAAATAACTCGACTCGAGTTTCATAACCCGAGTCGAGTTATATATTTTCACTCTTTCCGTAGCTTCTGCTGCGGAAAAAAATCCGGTTTGAACCAAAATATTTTGGACGCATCAAAATAATACGCCCTGCTTAATAAATTAAATCAAACAACTATTAAAGCAGTCTTTCTGCCCTGCAATTTTAATACAGCTTCTTCAAATTCAGCTCGCAGAGATTCTATCAATTCTTTTACAGATATTATCTGTTTTATTCTATAAGCATTAGCACCGGCAAAGCTGAAACCGTCTGTTAAGTTTCCAATTTTTGCTTTCATCAATGCATCTGCAATACAATATAAAGATTGCTGCATATTGCAGGTCTTCAAACATTTCCATGGACAGTTAAATGGCTTTTTTATGCCTGAGGTTACATCTGTTAGAAATTTATTGATTATTGCTCTTCCCGGTAAACCAACTGGACTTTTGATAATACCAATATCCTCTTTCTTACAATTCACAAATTGTTCTTTAAACTTAATGTCAGCATCGCATTCATCCGTTGCAACAAAACGTGTACCCATCTGAACTCCGGAAGCTCCCATTTCCAAAAATTTGTAAATATCCTCTCCGCTGTAGATCCCACCTGCTGCTATAACCGGAATGTCTTTCCCATGCCGTTGTTTAAAAGGTTCAATTACCTTGATAACTTCCGGTATTATATTTTCCAGCGCATATTGCGGATCGTTTATCTGCTCCGCTTTGAAACCAAGATGACCACCTGCTTTTGGTCCTTCCACAACCACACCATCTGGAACATGATTGAATCTCTTTTCCCAACTGTGAAATATCAAGTTAGCTGCTCTTGATGATGAGACTATTGGAACGATCTTAGTTCTTATTGTTTCTAAATATTCTAATGAAATATCCCCCGGCATTTTTAATGGTAATCCAGCTCCTAAAAATAAGATGTCTATCTCTTCTTCAATTGCTGCTTTCACAATATCATCATAATCGGAAACTGCGACCATAACATTAAGCCCGATAACACCATCAGACATTGCTTTTGCTCTGCGTATTTCTTTGCGCAGACAAACTAAATTCTCTGCACGATAACTCTTTCTATCCAGCTTCTCTAATAAGCCCAAACCAACTGATGAGATTACGCCGATCCCACCCTCATTCGCCGTGGCAGCAGCTAAACCGGACATGGATATTCCTACTCCCATTCCGCCTTGTATAATTGGAACCCGGGCAATGAATTCACCTATTTTTAATTCTGGAAACATACTTTACCTCTCTATATTCGTTTCGACCTTTTCCGTTTTTTTGTCGAATAATAAATAAAATTTTTTATTGGTTTTCTATCCCTTTAAAAATTACATTAAGCATATCATTACTCTCTTTCACAGGATCATAATCTTTGGCTTCAACAAAGAGAGGAAACTCCAATCCTTTAATGGCAATTGATATCATGCGGGAAATAGTGACAACATCATCCACATCGAAGCAATTCTGTTTAATTCCCTCTTCCAAAAGGTTTTTTAGAACAGTGTTTTCATAAACATAGAAATCTTTTCGCACTTCTTCCACGAATAAATAATGATCAAGATATTCATCCGTAAGCGTTGAATAAAATTTACTGAGATCCTGCAAATGAGTCATTCTTGTAATTACATAAGCTCTGATCTTTCCGTCAGGAGTTTTTGCATTGGAAACTGCAGCTTCCAGTTTCTGTTGGAAAACAAGCGTATCCTGGCGGATCACTTCTGCGAAGACCTCCTCTTTACTTTTGAAATAATAATAGACCGAGGACTTCCCCATATGCGCTTTTTTAGCTATATCTTCCATAGTAGTTTTCAGAAAGCCGAACTGCGCAAAAAGCTGTTCAGCAGCCTTAATGATCTTCTTTTTCTTTTCATCCATTTTCACATCCTCGATACTTTTCGACCAATACCGTTTTTCGGTCGAAAGCGTCAAGATTTATTTTGCTTCTTTCGTATCCAAACCCCTGTTTGGATAAGTATTGATAAAAGTATTCAATAAGTATTTTATCAAACATTAATGAAATCTAAAATTGACAAAAAAATATCCCTCCATAGTTTACGTCATAGTTTGCAACACATTTATTAGAACAGGGAGAAGACTTGAGATATATTCAGAAGATTTTGGGACATAAGAGTTCAAAAACCCCGATACGTTTTTTCAAAACTACAGGGCAGGCAACAGAAATATACACTCATGTAACAAAAACCGGAATCCAAAAAATTAAAAGTCCACTGGATGATTTGAATGTCGAAATTGAGAATTAAAGGTTCGTGATAAAACCAATGAAAAAGTTATGACGAACCTTTTTTTAGCATAACTATAGGTTAGTTAGGCGTACCTTTTTTAAGGGCGTGGCATACATATGTTATACACCATAAAAGGAATTGAATGAGAAAGTTAAGTTTCATAATAATCATATTGTTCACTTTTTTCTTAATTGTTTCTGCACTTGAAGTAGGCGGTCATCTCACAGAAGACACAATCTGGTCACCTGAAAACAATCCTTATCTGGTCACTTCCGGTGTTTATGTAGATGCTGATGTTACTTTAACAATCCTACCAGGAACAATTGTAAAATTCAATGCAGATTATTACGATGATCTTGGAGATGATCAGTTTTACTTTCACAGTGGTGAAGAACCGATTGCGAAATTCATGCGAGTTGAAGGTAGGATAATTGCTGAGGGAACAGAGCAAGACAGCATTCTTTTTACCAGAATGCAAGATGTAGAATATTATCATTGGGGTACGATCTATTTACATGAAGGTGCACCAAGAAGCAGTTTTAGACATTGCGTCTTTGAGTTTTCTGCCTATACCGGATTTTCTCTTTGGGAACAACCACGTGCCGCTATTGCAATGTGGAATGGTTCTGCAATGATAGATAAGTGTGATTTTATTGATAATGATACTGCAATTTATATTCGAAACAATGTTACAGCAATTCAGATTACTAATAATTATTATGATTATATTGAA
>JAQICU010000140.1 GCA_027858325.1 Candidatus Cloacimonadota bacterium | reverse complement strand
GTATATGCTATTATAATCTAGGTGAATTTAAAGATGCAATGGGTGAATTACAACTTTCTTATGCATACAAAAAGTAAAGAAAAACTAAAGAATATATTGATAAATTGAGTTATAAGGGTGAACAACTAGACCTCAAAGATGATCTCCTAAAAAAAGAAGAGCAAAAAAGAGAACAAGTTGAACTTGCAAGAAGACAGCAGGAGATCGAAGAACAAAGAATTAAAGAAGAAGAGATTACTCGAAAGCAAAAAGAGATAGAAGCTGAAAAAATAAAACTAATTAAAGAAAAAAAGATTAAGGAAAAAAAAGAACTGGAACGGATGGAAAAAGAGATTGCCCGTAAAAATAAAGAATTAGAAGAGGAACGAGCTAAACTTGATAAACTGAAAGAAAAACGAAGTGAAGTAAGTAAACTTCCGTTGGGTGCCCTCACATATGATCCTTCAAAAGTTACCCAGGTTGGTTCAAGGCTTTCAGTTGCAGTACTTCCATTTGGCAGTAATGAGGAAGCAAAAGATCTTACGGATTCAGTTACAGAGAAATTGATAATACAGCTTGTAAATTTACGACGATTCAGAGTTATTGAAAGAAGTGCACTGGATAAGATCATGCAAGAACAAAAGCTTGGTTTAAGTGGATTTGTGGACGAAGAAACTGCTATTAAAGTTGGGAAATTGGCTGGAGCAGATGTGATCATATTGGGAAATATCAATATGCAGATAGGATTCGTGAAAGTAAGTGCGCGTGGTATCGATACTGAAACAAGTGTATTAATTGTAGCCAAGGAAGCAGATTCCGGCAATACAAATATCGAAAGTATTGAAAATCTTGTAGAGCAGGTTGCAATTGATATTTATAATGATCTACCTTTGGTTGAAGGGATTGTAATGGAAGTTGAAGATGATCAAATTATATTAAGTATTGGAAGTAATGTTGGGGTGCGTAAGGGAACAAAATGTGTAGCTTATAAGGAAGGAAAAAAATATTACCATCCCGTAACAAAAGAAGTTCTAGGTAAAAACGTAACTCCACTCGGTGAACTTATTGTTATTCAAGTGCAAGAAAAAATGTCGATTGCCATACCAATTGGTAATATTAGTAAAATTGAAGTTGAAGATAAGGTTGTTGTAAAATAGGAGGAAATATGAAGAAAAAAGCTTTTATGTTTATGTTATTTTTAGTTATCAGTTTAAGTTTAGGTGCTATTGATTGGAACATTTCTGGAGCCGGTGCTCGTGCAGCCGGAATGGGTGGAGCATTTATAGGTGTTGCTGATGATGCAACCGCGATTACTTGGAATCCTGCAGGATTGACACAACTCTATCGTCCCGAAGTATCTTTAGTAGCAAGATTTATTGCTGAAAACTACAAGTATGAATCTACATCTTTTGATGGAAGTGTAGATAATCAAAGTCATTTTATTGTAAATTTTGCAAGTGCCGCATATCCAATAATGGATGGCAGGATAGTTGCAGCAATTGCATTTCAGAAACAACTTGATTGGTATAGTGGCTGGGAAAGTGATGAAGATGAAACTGCAGATGGTGGGGCTAACACAATAATCCCTGGTATTGCTATAAGAATCCTGCCAATCTTATCAGCAGGTTTTTCCACTAATATATGGATTGGGAATAGTGTTAAAGATACTTATGACGGAGATTATGTAGAGAGGACTATATCTTTTTCCGGTTTTAATATGGCTTTTGGTTTAATGGCAGATTTTGATAATCTACAAAATCCAGTCCCTCTGAAAATTGGAATGATGATGAGAACACCTTTTGAACTGGGCGTTGAAGTGGATGCTGATTATGAAAATTATTCCGACCTGCATTACAAAAATACTGTAGATATGCCAATGATGATAGGTTTTGGCGCATCTTATAGAATTGGAGATAATTTAACAATATCCTCTGATTACGAAATCAGAGCTTATGGTAAAAGTAAGATCAACTATGAATTTTCTCCGGATAATCCAGCTAATTTAAGTGAAAGTGGGGAAAATCTTAACCAAATAAGAGTTGGCGCTGAATATCTAATAGTATCAGACTTTGCAGTAATTCCATTCAGATTCGGCTATAAAACTATTCCTACACTTCAGGCAAATGGAGAGGGTCCATCAGATAATTGGGAATATACAGACCAAGTAATTGGTAATGGGTTTTCATTTGGTACTGGCTTGATATTTGAAAAAATTGCTATTGATGCAACAGGTGAATTAACAACTACTAAAGAAGAATGGGATAACTGGCCAGATTATAACGAAAATGAAAGTGGAACTAAAACAAAATTTAGGGCAACACTTTCATGTGTTTTTTACTTCTAATTAATTTTAGCCCTCATATTCCTTTTTTAAGGAAAATTATTTGAGGTTTTTTAAGGAGAGAGTATGAAATTGAAATTGTTATATATATTTATTATTTTAATTGGTTCAAGCTTTTCTTTTGCGCAACTTGACCTGAACTTAGGACCAGACTGGAACTTTACTGGGGTAGGTGCCAGAGCTGCAGGGATGGGAGGTGCGTTCATCGGTGTGGCTGACGATGCCACTGCGATCTCCTGGAATCCTGCAGGATTAACTCAATTAGATAAACCCGAAGCATCAATCGTAGGTAGAGGTCTAACTGAAAGATATGAAGTAGATTTTGATTATGCAGCAGAAACTTATGACGATGAACATGGCATCTTAAATTTCTTGAGCGGGGTTTATCCATTCGAATTTTCCGGTAGGCAATTTGTAGCTGCACTGGGTGTGCAAAGACAACTTGATCTATATTCATATTTTCACGAAGAATTCTATGAGGAAAGTGGTGTGGATACAGTAGAATATCTTAATGAAACTTTTTCTGATGGTGGAACGAGCACGATTACAATTGGATTTGCAAATAGATTGGCATCAATATTTTCTTTAGGAGTTGCTGCAAATTTATGGGTTGGTGAAGCATACTTTGAATCTAATAATATGGTTGATGAGCACTTTACCGACTATGACTATTATCGGGATTATCATGATAAATCTGACTGGACATTCTCAAGCATTAATTTTGTAGTTGGTGCCATGTTCGATCTAAATTATAGTAACAATCCAATACCTTTAAAAATCGGACTTGTTGCAAAAACACCTTTTGATCTTTCTGTAGATGAAGAATTTACATTGGAAGAATATTCTGATTCAAATAGTGTTATCTATGACCCTGACCCAGTTGAATCCAGTAATTCTTATACTTTAGGAATGCCATTGATGTTCGGGATTGGTGTCTCCTACCGATTTGGTGATAATCTTACATTGTCAGTCGATATGGAATCCAGAAAATTTAGTGAAACTACTCTCAAAGAAGATTATGAAGAGTTGACCGGAAATGATGAAGAAATGGAAAATCTGGATCTGAATCAGCTTCGATTTGGGGCAGAATATCTCTTCATAAATATCTGGGATTTTGCTGTGATTCCTCTGAGGATTGGTGGGCGATCACTTCCAACATTATTTACTGATATTAACGAAAAACAAGTTGAAGGTGCTGCATTTTCAGTTGGTTCAGGTTTAATAACAGATCAGTATTCACTCGATATCTCTGTAGATACATCTGCTTTTGAGATAGATAGAATGCTTAATGATGCTGATGGTTTTATTTATAAAAAAACTGTACGCACAGTTACACTTTCCTGCATCTATTATTTTTAATTCGGAGGACTTGAATGAAAAGATTTTTCCAATTTTTATTGCTGTTAAGTTTATTTTTCCAACTTAATTTACTTCACGCAAAAAAAGCACCGGATTGGGTAACTAATAGACCCATAGATAACGAATTCTATATTGGAATTGGACATGCTTCCAAGATTAAGGGTAGTAATGACCACATAGAAAAAGCAACCAGTGAAGCATTGAAGAATCTGGCTTCAGAGATCACAGTAAATATCTCAGGTGAAGTTGTCAGCAGTATGATCGAAAAATCCGGGATGCTGGAAGAAGAACTAAAATCGAAGATCCGTTCTACAACAGAAGCAGAATTAGAAGGATATGAACTGGTTGAACAATGGCAGGATAAGAAAGATTATTGGATATACTATCGTCTGTCTAAAGTAAGATATCAGGTAGCAAAAGAGGAGAAGATAAACAAAGCAATAAGCTTGGCATTAGATCTTTTTACTCAAGCTAAAAAAAGTGAACAAAATAAAGAATATGACAAAGCATTACTCCTGTTCTTGCAGTCTCTCAAACCAATTGAGAAATACATTGGAGAAACACTGGAAACGAAATATCTTGGGCAGAATATATACTTAAATAATGAAATATATCTTTCAATTCAGAATATTCTATCTAACATTGAATTGAAACCCATAAAAAATAATATCGAAGCAAAGAGAAATAAAGCTGTAAAACACCCAATTCAGGTTATTGCTTCTTATTATGAAACAGAGCAAATCCCCATTTCTAACCTGCCGATATTATTCAGTTTCAGGCGTGGGGAAGGTGATCTGATCTCAAATGTAAAAACTAATATGAACGGAATTGCATCTACCAAGATCAGCAAGGTTACTTCTTCGGAGAAAATGCAAATACTCAATGCAGAATTGGATATTTCAAAAATGATCAATCAGGATAGTACTTCTTTTGTGTATCAGAATATTCTCAAAACTCTCCCAATGCCATCAACCAGGGTCATTCTTAACGTAACCGGATTACTCATATTCATTGAATCTGAAGAGTTGAATTTAGGAAAAGAACTTACTGTCCTTCATATTGAACCAAAGATCAAGGAAAGCTTTTCTGAGAAAGGCTTCTCTTTTACCGATGACATAGCAGGAGCGGATATCTATATAACAATCAAAGCAAGATCAAGAGAAGGTTCGGAAATGTTTGGGATGTACTCAGCTTTTGTTGACGTTACTGTATCCGCTTTGGAAATGAGTTCAGGGGAAGAGATCTATAAAAATGTTTTTAATAATGTGAACGGACAGGGCGTGAATACTGAGAAAGCAGGACTTAAAGCTTTTGAAAACGCGGCAGAGAAAATATCTGATAATATGGTTCCAAAAATTATTCAAACTGCAGGTCAATGAAAAATAAAAGGCAAACGATCAGGTTAACAAAACTCTATAAGAAGTGGTACACACTTCTGGCAGCATCTTTGTTGCTTACATTGCTGGTAAGTTTTTTCAGCTCCACTCCCTTCTTAAAAGATACAGAAATGAAAATGCTGGATTATCGTTTTCAGCTTGATCCAACTCAGGAAAAAGCAGATACAAATATTGTTATTATTGCAATTGATGATGCCAGTTTGGATTTCTTCAGTGAGAACGGAATTTCATGGCCATGGCCACGTTCATTTTATGGATACGCTGTTAACTTTCTCACCGAAGCCGGAGCTCGATCAGTTATTTTTGATATGCAATTTTATGAGAAAGATATTGAGAGAGAAGAGACAACTGCTTTAGAAACCGATAACATTTTTGCTGATGCGATCAAAAATAACGGGAAGGTCTATCTCGGCGCACAGTTGCTTAAAGATGCTAATTATATTCATCCCAAAGTAAATGAATTTTCCATTAATGATAAACAAATAGACCTTCAACCCTTCCAGGGTATTCGAGCTCCTATTGAACCATTCTTGTTGAATAACAGATCAATCGGGATAATTAATACTGCACCCGATAATGACGGTATGATCCGGAGAGTCGGTATGTTCTTCAAATTAGAGGAACACTATTTTGCGCAAATGGCTTATCGTGTTTGGCTGGATCAACATAAAGATTCGAAGAATATTGAAATTCCAATTGATAAAGATGGAGAGTATTTATTAAACTGGTATGGTCAAAACGCTTTCACAACTTATCCATTCCGTGCTCTTATCTCTTCTGCTTCTGCTCAGATGAATGATGATGAGCCATTACTTCCTTTAGAAACATTCAGGAATAAACATGTTATTTTTGGTGCAACTGCTGCGGGATTGTATGATCTGAAATCAAATTCCTATTCTAAAGTTATGCCCGGAATGGAGATCTGGGCAACTGCACTCAGTAATTTTATCAACCACGATTTTATTACTACCGTTCATAGGTGGATAGATTTTTTACTTACACTTCTGTTTGTTTTTCTGATCATGTTCCTTATTTCAAATTTTCTGCCCAAGAAAGCAAATCTCATCATTTTGATGTTACTCATATTTGTGTTATTCTCTAATTTTATCTTATGGAAATTATATCGCATTCAGATGAATTTTACAATGCAGATATTTGGCTTCATTATTGCGTACCTACTCATCAACACTTTAAGCTATTTATTGGAGGGAAAATCCAGACGTGAGATCAGAAAGATATTTTCCCGTTATCTTCATGATGATGTGATAAAGCAGCTCGAAGATGAACCGGATAAAGTACAGCTTGGCGGTAAGGAGATAAACGCAACAGTTCTTTATACGGATATCTACAATTTCACTACTCTTTCCGAAACGAAAACTCCATCAGAATTAGTACATGATTTGAATGAGTATTTTAAAAAACTTATTGATTTTGTTTTCCAATATGATGGATTATTGGATAAATATACAGGTGATGGTATTATGGTACTTTTTGGTGCTCCAATAGAAAGAGAAGATCATGCACTTCTCGCTTGTCGTGCGGCTTTTGCACATGAAAAACTCAGAGAAGAATTAGAAAAAAAACAGGAATTAACTGCAACTGAAAACTTTCATTTACAAACCCGGATCGGGATCAATTCAGGACCACTGGTGGCAGGCAATATTGGTGGTGAGAAACGAATGGATTACACAGCTATCGGGGATACTGTTAATCTGGCTGCCCGTTTGGAAGGTGTGAATAAGATCTATCAAACGAATATTATTATAAGCCAGAATACCCACGAACAAGTTAAAGAAAAATTCATCTGTCGTGAGCTAGATTCTTTGATGGTAAAAGGTAAAACTGAACCAACTTGTATATTTGAAATAATTGATGAAAGAACAGATGAGATTGATTCTTCCAAATATGAATGGATAGAAATTTATAAGCAGGCCTTGGAATTTTATAGGGAAGGAAATTGGCAGGAAGCAGGAGAATTATTCCAGGAACTTTCTGAAGAACCATATAATGATAAAGCTTCGCAAGTTATGCTTACGAGGTGTATGTACTTGTTAGAATTCCCACCAAAAAATTGGGATGGAGTACTTAAACTTGATGTAAAATAAATCTTGCAAAAAGTCCCCTCTTGAGAGGGGTGCGACTTTAGTCGTGGGGTGTGTTTGCTTTGCAATGGTTGGATAATAAAAGGATTACCACTGCGGAGGTTTTCAACCATCTGCAAGGAAAAAATTCTAAAAAATACTTCTTAATATTAAAGCTTTGAGCATTTGAACAGCAGTTTATTTACATTCTTTTTCTTTTCCTTCATACTTGGATATTCCGTGTTGAAAAAGTCGGCTTGCGATAGCAAACGACTTCTCTTGATTATTGGATATTGTTTTTTATAAAATCAGTTCAATGCTGTAAAAATCCATCTTTTTATGGTTCTGTTATCAGACTTTTTATGCTATCATATATTTTGTCACGCAGTTCTTCTACGGAAAGATCATTCACCTCTTCACTCGTTATCGGATCACCAAAATTTATTGTAATGGTTGAAGGTGTGATATGCCAGCTGCCCTTTGGTTTAAGTTTATATAATCCTGATAATCCAATTGGAATTATATCGACACCAGCTTTTTTTGCCAGCATGAAGGGCATTTTCTTTAAAGGCTGCATTTCACCGGTTAGTGTTCTAGTTCCTTCCGGCAGGATGGCAATTGATGTACCTTCATCCAGCAATTTATTCGCCTTCTTGATGCTTCGCATAGATGCATAAATATTATCCCGCTCAATTGGGATAGCTTCAAGTCGTGTTATCAGCCAGCCGTAAAATGGCCATTTGAACTGATGTTGTGCTTCAATACCTATTAAATAGATCGGAATATAAGCTTTTAATAATGGTACATCGAACAAACTTGCATGGTTTGACATAAACAGATATGTTTTGGAACTATCAATGTCTGTTTTGCCTTCCACCTTTACTTTTATGAATAGAACTTTAAATAATAACTTAAGTGAAGATCTGATGAATGGATCTAACTTTTTTATTGGTATAATGTACGTGAGTAGAATTGCTATTGTACTGAATATACCAAAGAATATAAACCCGGATGTCCAGAGAAATACGGAACGTATATGCTTCATTTCCAGAGAACCTCAATATCCTGATGCAGACATTCAATCTCTATTGGTGTTGTCCCTATAAGTTCTCCATCGGGAGTTAGCACTTTTGGCGGATCAGTAGTTATCTTTATATGCCTGGCTGTAAATGTTTCAACTTCAGGTAGATGAATATGCTCTCCGGTAAATACTTTTGGAAAAGCTTTTAACAGACCTATCCTGCTCAATTTATTCAGTAGAGTAATATCAAGTAATCCATCATCGATCTTAGCATTTGGTGCCATAAAAAAATTGGCAGTATAAGTTGTATTCGAAACTTCAACAAAAATATTATCTCTTTCCAGTAATTCACCATCAAGTTCAAGTTTAAGTTTAAAAGATTTTAACATCAGCACTTGATACAATACACCAAGAGAGTAAGAAACATTACCAAGAACCTTAAGACTCTTGGCAGTTTTAGTAACGTCAGCTACAAATCCTAAACCTAAGATATTCAGGAAATAATATGACTGACCATGGCTGGTAAATTTCCCAACATCTACCTTTCTTGGCTTCATCTGGGCAATTATTGCTATTGCTTCTTTCCATCTGGAAGTGTGCAGTTCAAGATCTCTGGCAACGGCATTTCCTGTCCCAACCGGCAGTATTCCCAGAGGTGGTTTTTTCCTGGAAGAATTCATATAATAACCATTGATAACTTCAAAAAGGGTACCATCTCCACCGGCAGCAACAATAGCATTATAAGCTTTAAAGTTAGTATTTTTAATTATTTCGGTAGCATGTTCCGGATAGTCGGTTATCCTCAAATCAAATTCGATATTGTATTTTGTGAATTCCGCTTCGACCTGCGGTAATATTTTCTTAGCTCTTCCATGACCGGCAAATGGATTGTATACTAATAATAC
>JAQICU010000121.1 GCA_027858325.1 Candidatus Cloacimonadota bacterium | reverse complement strand
ACCAATGTAAATGAAGTTGTTATCCCTGTTACCACAGAACTCACCGGTAACTATCCGAATCCATTCAACCCTACCACCAATGTTAATTTCAGTCTGAAAGCTGATTCTAAAGTATCACTTATAATTTACAATGTTCGTGGGCATAAAGTGAAAACACTGGTTGCAGATAATATGCAGGCAGGATATCATTCCATAGTCTGGGACGGAAGAGATGATAATGGTAAGAGCGTATCGAGTGGAATATATTTCAGCGGATTTGATGCAGCTAACAAACTTGGTGATTATACAAGTGTTAAGAAAATGATCCTATTGAAATAAATCGTTCATTTATATCACTCTTGAGTGATTAGATAAATTTTAAGTCCTGTTTGGCAACTGTCAAACAGGGCTTTTTATTATATATTAATATTTATTTTTGGAACTCTTATTGCATATATAATATAAACGTAAATTATATTAGGAGTTAAAAAATGAGAATGAGATTAATATTTATTTTAGTTAGCCTTGCAATGATTACTACAGTTCTTTCCGCAACTATTATTCAAAAGGAATTTACTTTTAATGAACCAACAATTAGCAAAATTAATAATTATGATAGGATCACAATGGAAGAACTTTCATACAATTATGAACCGGGACATCCAGAACTTCCTGTCTTGCCAGTTCAAATCGTTATCCCAGCAGGTGAAGAAGCGATAAGTGTTGAGGTTAGTTATCAAAGAGCCGAGTCTCTAACTGGTACATATAATGTTTATCCACGTCAGAAACCATATCCAATAAGCTATGAAGGTGAAATATCATTTGTAGAACCTGCAAATGATATATATTCTAAAGATGAGTTTTATCCTGCTGAATTAGTTTCTGAAGTTACTACACAATATCTTCGTGGGCACTCGATTGCACTTTTGAATATATTTCCGGTACAATATAACCCAGTAACTAAAGAATTACTTTATTATACTTCTATCTCTATTTCTATAGAGACAAAACAAACACTGCAAGCAGCCTCATCTTTCCAAAATTTCTATCGTGATGATGTCTCAACTAAAAACAGAGTAAAGCAACTTGTTTGCAACCCTGAAGAAATATCATCTTATCCTGCATCGAACAGAAATCGTGAAATCATTTATGATTACATCATTATCACTAACTCTACTTATGAATCCGATTTTACTGATTTTGTAGAATTCAAGATCGCACAGGGATATAATGTATTCTTAAAAACAACTGACGAAATCTATACTGAATACACCGGAGCTGATAATAGTGAAAAGGTCAGGAATTTTATTATTGATGCATATACAACCATGGGAGCAGAATACATACTTCTTGGTGGAGACACATCTATAGTTCCCTATAGAGGCTTCTGGGTTAATTCCTATGGCACAGAAGATTACAATATTCCTTCCGACCTTTACTTTTCTGGTTTAGATAGAATTGGTACTGGTACAGGACCTGATTGGAATGTGAATGGAGACAATAAATGGGGTGAACATGTTGAAGCTGATTATTACAGTGAAGTATATCTTGGAAGGATCTCTGCAGGAAACTCTACAGAATTCTCCGCTGCTATTAATAAACAGATGATGTATCAGGATAATCCTGTTATTACTGATCTGGAAAAATCATTAATGGTTGGCGAAGAGTTGAATAATGCTCCGCAAACAAATGGTGGAGTCTACAAAAATGAGATTGTTACAGGAGGATACTTCAACGGCTATTCAACTGCCGGACTTCCTGCAAATTTCACTAATGATACTCTTTATGACATGGATGGATATTGGAATTCCAGCCAACTATTTACTAAAATAAATAATGGCATTAACTTGCTTAACCATTTGGGACATTCAGATGTTCAATATAATATGAAGATATACAATTCTAATGTAACCAACACCAATATTACCGTAAACGGTATAAATCATAATTATTTTATTATTTACAGTCAGGGCTGTTTACCTGCAGCTTTTGAGCAGGATTGTATTGCAGAAAAATTTACCACTATTGAAAACGGTTGTGCAGTTTTTGTTGGAAATTCACGTTATGGCTGGTATATGCCGGGTGGCACAAATTCCAGTTCCCAATTAATGGATAGAGAATTCTTCGATGCATTATTTGGAGAAGATATTACTCAAGTTGGACCGATGAATGCGGATTCTAAAGAAGATAACGCTGCCCAGTGCGCAGATGACAATATTAGATGGGTATATTATGAACTTATTTTATTTGGAGATCCATCTCTGGATGTTTGGACAGCAATTCCAGAAGATATTATAGCTACTTTCCAACCAAGCATTCCATTGGGAACTTCGGAAATCAATTTCCAAACTGATGCACCTTATGCACGTATTGGACTTATTCAAAATGGAGAGATCATTGGAAACGGTATTGCCGATGCCAGTGGAAACGCAACAATTGAGTTTTTTGAACCTGTTATTACACCTGAATTAATTTCAGTTTCCATTATAGCACATAATAGAAACCGCTATGAATCTGAATTACTTATTATTTCTAATGAACCGTATGTAATTCTTGAATCATATAGCGTTAATGACATATTAGGAAATGGAAATTCTCTACCTGATTTCGATGAAAGCATTACATTTGATATGTCTCTTCAAAATGTGGGAACCGAAACAGCGGACGGTGTAACTGCAGTTCTTTCTGCTGAAGATGATTATATAACAATCACAGATGATAGCAGTACTTTTGGTGATATGTTAGCTCAACAGGTTGTAACGGTTCCAGATGCCTATGCAATAGATATTGCAGATGATGTACCAGACCAACATAATGTAATGTTCACGATCGTTGCTTCTGGTGTAGCCCAGAGTGATTGGACATCTACATTCAATATGACGGTTAATGCTCCGGAATTATTCTCAGATTCATTTATCATCAATGATGTTTCCGGTAACAACAATGGGGTCATTGATCCGGGAGAAGATGCAAATCTTATTATTTCTGTAGAGAACAACGGTCATGCAAATTCTCCAACAACTTTTGTTCAACTAACTTGTGACAATAGTGATATAGTTATTGAAGATGACTTTCTTGATCTTGATCAAATTGCTGCACAGAATAATACTAATGCAGTTTTTGAGATCTCTGCTGATCCTGCTATACCATTAGGAACAAATGTAACTTTCGAATTGTCTATCGTTTCAGGTTCCTACAGTTTTAACACTTCTTTCTCAAAATTAGTTAGCATATTTGTTGAAGACTTTGAAAGCGGTGACTTCACTGCCTTCCCATGGGAATTTGCTGGAAATGCTGACTGGTCAATATCCAACGAAGCTCATGAAGGTTCATTCGGAACAAAATCTGGTAATATCGGTTCTTGGGAAACATCTTCGTTAATTATCGAAGTAGATGTCATTTCCAATGGAGATATCAGTTTTTGGAAAAGAGTTTCTTGCGAAAATGATCCAAACGACGATTTTGATTATTTACATTTCCTCATCGACGGAGTTGAACAAGGAAGATGGGATGGAGAAGTAACTTGGAGCGAAAATTCTTATCCTGTTTCTGCCGGTGTTCATACTTTTGAGTGGGAATATTACAAAGATGGCTACGTGAGTAACGGCAGCGATTGCGGTTGGGTTGATTATATAATTTTCCCAGCACTTAGCATAACTTCACCCCCGATTATTAATGTGAATCCAACTTTTGTGAATATAGAATTAGGTATGAATCAAACAAGCAATGAGATAATTGAATTAACAAACATTGGTGGCGAAATATTAAATTATACTATCACTTTAGTGGAATCACCTGAGTGGTTGGAAATAGATCCTGCAAGCGGCAGTTTAGCTTCCAATGAAATGGACGAAATAACATTAAGCTTTGATACTAATGGACTTGAAGCAGGGCAATACACCAGTTCTATGTTGATAGAAGACGGATTTGGAGAAGAGACAACTGTACCCATAATTCTTAATGTAACCGCAACAGGAATAAACGGTAATCTGCCAATTGTGACAGAATTAAACGGCAATTATCCAAATCCATTTAATCCTACTACAAATATTATGTTCAGTTTGAAAGCTGATTCAAAAGTCTCTCTAATGATCTACAATATCCGTGGACAAAGAGTAAAAACATTGGTTGAGGAAGATATGCAGGCAGGATATCATTCTGTTGTTTGGAATGGCACTGATGAATCCGGGAAAAGTGTATCAAGTGGAGTTTATTTTTCCAGATTTGATTCTGCTGATAGAAATGACGGTGGAAGATACACAAGCGTTAAAAAAGTAATTTTATTAAAATAACTCGTGGAGGAGATTATGAAAAATATTAAAATCAATATTGCCTTATTATTGATTCTGGCTCTGAGCAGCACATTGTTATTCGCAGCGAATGGATATAATGTTAGCTTTTCACAGCCAACAACTGGTGAGATCAACTTAGATTTTGGTCTTGAAAATTACATCGTAGAGCAGATTACAAAAAATGGTGTAACCTATTCTACGATCAATTTTGAAAACAGTGTAACAACAAAGAAGACGGGATTTGCTGAACTTCCGTTCATTCATGCAGCTGTACAACTGTCTAAAACAAAGAATGTAACAACAGAAATAATCGCTAATAATTATGTTGAATATCAACTTGATCATCCGCTTCTGCCTTCTCGCGGAACTATCTATCGTGATCAGGATCCTTCCTCGATTCCTTATGAAATTAAGAATGAATCTATAGTTGATGAATTCTATCCGGGAAATATAGCTGAGGCAATGGAACCTTTCATAATTCGTGATGTTAGAGGTTCAATTGTTTATGTATATCCTTTTCAATACAACGCAGAACAAAATATCTTAAGAGTATTCGAAAACGTTACCGTAAAACTAACAGAAAATAGTTCAACTCCTATTAATCCAATTAATAATGCATCAGAGCGTATGACAAAGGCAATGAATTCACTTTATAGATCTGTGTTCATTAATTACACTGAAACCAGATTTGAACATGAATTGGATGAATTCGGTTCTATTCTTGTTATTCATACACCTCGCGATGCTGATGCAATAGCACCTTACATTGAGTGGAAAAGAGAAAAAGGATTTACAGTTTATGCTGAAGAGGTTGCAACAGGAACAAATGTAACATCTCTGGTAAGCTCTCAATTCTCCAGTCATGATGATATCCTTTATGTCCAGATTGTTGGAGATTGGAACGATATTTCAGGAACAACAATAGGTGGAACAGCAACTGATCCAACCTTGGGATGTTTGGTTGGTGGTGATAACTATCCGGATCTAATTGTTGGAAGATTCTCTGCAAGTTATGCCGACCAGGTAACAACACAGGTGAATAAAGCAATTGGTTATGAAAAGACACCTGAACTTGGTGGTGATTGGTATAGCAAAGGCCTAGGTATCGGTTCTGAACAAGGTTCAGGAATTGGAGATGATGGCGAAGCGGACTACGTTCATATTGATGTGATCAAAGATGATAAACTTCTACCATTTACTTATACTGAGGTAGCAGAAGCGTATCAGTTTCCTTCACAAACTCTGGTTTCCGGACCAGTTAATGAAGGACTCACGATAATTAATTACTGCGGTCATGGTTCAACTACAAGTTGGGTAACATCCGGCTTTAATAATTCTTCTGTTGATAACCTTTCAAATGGAGATAAACTTCCATTTATTATTTCTGTAGCTTGTGTGAACGGAAACTTCCAAACTAATGAATGTTTTGCTGAGGCATGGCTGCATAAATCTGGTGGTGGTGCTGTTGGAATGTTAGCCTCAACTATAAATATGAGTTGGGCTCCTCCCATGAGAGGTCAAGACTATATCAATGATCTTCTTATTGGTGGATATGATTATGCAGCTCATCCTGGTCAAAACGGTATTACTACCGATGTTCAAAAGACAACTTATGGAGCAGTCTGTTTTAACGGATCTATCCTTATGGTTGTAGAAGATTATAGTGGCGGGTTAGATGAAATGCAACATTGGACAATATTCGGTGATGCAGCACTGCAAGTAAGAACAGATACACCTCAAGAGCTTTCACTTTCTAATACTGCAGTTTTAATGGGCATAGATTTCGCTACAACAATAACATCCGGCGGAACTCCAATAGAAGGTGCCATGGTAACATTGTCACAGGATGGTGAAGTATTTTCCGGAATTTCTGATGAAAATGGAAATGTCTCTATTGCTCACGAACTTAATGCAGGAATATGTACTATGGTTGTTACCGGTTTTAACACAGAAACAATTTATGCTGATGATGTTGCAGTTATTCCTCCGGGTGGTCCTTATGTTATATTCGAAAGCTATACTATTGATGATACAGCAACTGGCAACGGGAACGGATCACTTGAGAATGGAGAGATCGTAGATATTGATATGAGTGTGGAAAATTTAGG
>JAQICU010000045.1 GCA_027858325.1 Candidatus Cloacimonadota bacterium | reverse complement strand
TGGAAAGTTGGTGAAGAATGGGATAAAGTTTTTGATTACGTCCAAGAAGCTTGGGATTTTGTTTTTAATAATTTAAAAAAATATTTTGAAAAATAATGTAGATATTCAATTTTTTTGTTGATTAACAAGGATGAAATATGAGAAAAGAAAAATTAATAACCGTATCAGAAGTAATTAATCACCTGCATAAGATCGCACATCCCGATTTGGCTTTCGAGTGGGATAATGTTGGCTTTCAAATTGGTGATGGCAATCAGGAAGTAAAAAAGATCCTTCTCACGCTTGATGTTACAGAAAACGCTATTAATAAAGCAATAAGAGAAAATGTTGATCTGATAATTTCACATCATCCTTTCATTTTCAGACCGATAAGTAAGATCACCAATCCGCTTTACCTTAAATTGATCAAAAACGATATTGCCGTTTTCTGTGCTCACACCAATCTGGATGTCATTAAAAAAGGTGTGAACTCTGCTCTGGCAGCTAAATTAAATCTGCAAAACGTTGAGTTGCTCACAACGGAATCTGGAGCTTCAGTTTATCAAGTTACAGTTTATGTTCCTTCCGTTAGCATGGTGGAAGTGGCTAATGCTGTCTTTGCTTCCGGAGCCGGAATTATTGGGAATTACAATAATTGTATGAACGACTATGAAGTTAGTGGACAGTTCATGCCAGTGGAGGGAAGCAATCCGATTCTGGGTACAAAAGATAAATTGGAAAAAATAGTTGAACGCAAACTTGAATTCTTTGTCGATTCTTTTAAATTAGCCAAAGTCATAGAAGCAATGAAGAAAGCACATCCTTATGAAACTCCGGCATATTCGGTAAATCGTCAATCTAAACCAAACGAAAATTTTGGACTTGGCATGCTGGGCGAATTGAAGCGGGAAATGACCCTGGAAGATTTTGCCAAAACAGTTAAAAAAGATTTACATGCTCCATTTATTAAATTATGGAAAGCTGGAAAATCTGCAAAAACGAAAGTTAAGAAAATAGCTGTTTGCGGGGGCAGCGGGACTTCAGTAATATCCAAAGTTTACGGACGTGCAGATGTTTTTGTCTCTGCTGATTTCACATATCATACAGTTCTGGATAGTCGCATTCCACTTATAGATGCTGGACATTTTTACACGGAAAATCCGGTTCTGGAGAATTTGCGGGAAATGCTATCAGATTTTAAGGTGGAAATAATAGAATTGAAAGCTGAAGAACATGAAATAAAAGAACAAATCATTATTTGAATGAAAAGAAAAAATTTCTTACGTATGGAAAGCTATGATTATTCTTGGTCAGGAGCATATTTTATTACAATCTGTTCTTTCAAAAAGGAAGATATATTTGGTGAAATAGAAAATGGTTTGATGCATTTAAATGATGCTGGAAAAATTATTCAAGATTGTTGGTATCAAATTCCAGAGAATTATGAAAATGTTAAACTGGATGATTTGGTGATAATGCCAAACCATATCCACGGTATAATTTGGATCGTAGGGGCGATTCACGAATCATCCACAACAAACAAAAAGAGTGAAGAATCACCCAAAGATAATTTATCGTTCAATAATGTTCAACAAAATAATGGGGTAATTCGTGAATTACCCCTACGGATTGAAAGAAGAAAAATGTTATTAACCAAAATTATTGGAAGATTCAAAATGAATTCATCAAAATTAATAAATGATATACGAAATTCCAAAGGTTCTCATGTTTGGCAACGAAGTTATTATGATCACATTATTCGAAATGAAGAAGATCTGAATAATACAAAACAATATATTCAAAATAATCCATTGAATTGGGATAAGGATGAAAATCGCTGTTTAAGGTAAATAAATGGATCTATCTCCCTGGCTTTTAGAATTTATAAATAATTACGGAACGCTTTCACTATTCGTTACATCATTTATTGCAGCAACGATCGTACCCGCCAGCTCCTCTGCAATTCTGTTGGCTGCTCTGGCAGCAGGAGCACAACCAATTCCGGCACTTATTGCCTGTTCTATCGGTAACAGTTTAGGCTGTGCTGCAAATTACTGGATCGGTAGATTAATTGGTAGACCATTAATTCCCAGATTGAGAAAAAGTAAGAATGGGAGAAAAGCTATCAGGTATGTTCGGAAGTATGGAACTTACAGTTTATTCATTGCCTGGGCACCATTTGTGGGAGATCCCATTACAATTGCTGCCGGTATCTTCCGTATAAATTTCCTGAAATTTTCGATTATTGTATATTCTTTTCGAATTGTTGGTTACATAATCATAGCAGCGTTTTTTGTGTAATTCACGTAGCTCAGACACTCCTGTCTGAATAAATTGGAAAACTCTCGTTCAAGATTTATCAACCAATTCTTTAGGCTGAATGAACGCGTTACATAATAAAAGCCTTCCCTATTTTGGGGAAGGCTTACAAGAATAATTTCAATTACAAAAATTACTCTTTTTTCTTACATTCGCAGATGTGTTTTGAACACAAAGCCAGAACCAGAAAGCTGGTTGCTGCATGAAAATAATTTACCGGATACCCAACTCCCAAAAAGGCACTTCCTTTCAGAAAAGTGATAATTCCAAACAGCATTAAAATTGTGCCAATGGTTACCAAACAAATACTGATAAATTTCATACTAACCTCCCTTTATTTTAGATGCAAAGCATCTTTTTGTTCATTTTTCCTATCTTAGCAAACGCAAACTCGTTCAAGATTTATAAGCCAATTCTTTAGGCTGAGTGAACAAGTTACAAAACACTTTCTTTCTTGATTTTTCTCCGGCATCCCTCGCCTGACAGGAGAGGGATTGAGGGTGAGGTCACCCCTTCAGTCCACTCGAAGCGAAACTGGCAATGATCTGTTTCTGTGCAAAAAGGAATAAAATAACCAGTGGTAGAATGCTGAATGTAGAAGCAGCCATCAAGAGAGATGTCTGAGCAGAAGCTTCCTGTGAAAAATAACTGAGACCTACTTGAAGTACTCGGATTGCAGGACTATCCGTCATTACCAGAGGCCACATAAAGCTATTCCAACTTCCTATAAAACCAAATATTGCAGCAGTTACAATTACAGATTTGGAAAGTGGTAGAACTAATTTCCATAAAGTACGGAAACGTCCGCAACCGTCAATTCGGGCAGCATCAAAAAGTTCATCAGGGATCGTTTTAAATTGCTGTCGGAGCAGAAAGATCGTGAATATATTTGCTATCCATGGTATGATGAGTGCATTATATGTATCGATCCAGCCGAGATGATTTAATAGCACATACGATGGAATTAAGTAAACCGGTTGGGGAACCATCATCATGCTGATGAAAAGGTAGAAAATGAAATCTCTGCCTTTAAACCTCATTATTGCGAAGGCATACGCAGCTAGAGATCCCGTTATCAACACTCCAAATACTACTGAGGATGAAACAAATAATGTATTAATAAAATATCGTTTAAAAGGAACTTTTGTGAAAGCCTCTTTGTAATTCTCAAAATGCAGCTTTACTTGTTTCTTTTCTATAATATCTGAAGTAGCAACTTTTTCATAGGAACGGATGCGATTCATATTTTCATCGAAGATATGAATAAAGGTGCTGTCTCCATCTACTTTCACAGAAGTAATTCGATATACTTTTCCAGCTTCTTCATAAGTGGAATAATGTTCGATAGGTAAAAATCCGACGTTGCCCTTATTTACTTCTAATTGAGATTTAACTGATGTAGTTATCATCCAGATAAAAGGGATGACCATTAACAAGCCGCAAACGCTTAGAATAATATATGATATTGATTTCTTCATTTATTCAACCTTAGTAATGAACTTTCTTTTCCAAACGTTTCTGTAATAACGTAAGAGTTAAGATTATTCCAAATAGAACAAGAGCGATCGCACTAGCATAACTCAGATTATTGCTCTCGCCAAATCCTTTATCAAATAGGAAGTAAACGATCACTTTGGTCGTTCCAAGTGGACCTCCAACCGGTGGACCGGTCATCAAATATATTTGTGAGAAAACCTGGAAAGTTACAATAGTCGTCATCATCAAAACATAGAAGGTGGTTGGAGAAATTAATTGCCATGTGATCTTGAAAAACTGTCTGATCTTTCCCGCTCCGTCGATATCGGCAGCTTCATAATACACTTTTGGAATATTCTGCAGTCCCGCAAGATAGATGATCGTATTGTAGCCAAGTCCCTTCCAGATAGTTACAATGATAATACAGAATAAAGCCAGCGAAGGACCTCCAAGTAATAAATAAAGTGTATTATAGTTCATTCCAATTCCACCCGAAAGATTTTGGATAAAACCGCTGAAATTCATGCCAAGACTGCTCAGAAAAATATCAATTATTCCCCTGCTTTCAGCTAGCCAACCCATCGGGTCAAATCCAATTTTGGTTAGGAAAAAATTTACCAGCCCGGTCTGCTGATTGAAGATGATCTTCCAAACAATAGAAATTGCAACCATTGAGGTTACGGTGGGGATGAAATAAATGGAACGGTAAAGGCTTTTTAATTTCTCTATTCCATTCAAGAAATTTGCAAAGACAAGTGAAAGTACTAAACTTATTGGGACAACAAAAATCACTAAATAGAAGGTGTTCAGCATTGATTGCCAGAATTCTCCATCATGAAACATCATAATATAATTCTCAAATCCGATAAATTTTCCCGGACCCGTTATCGTCCAATCATAAAAACTAACAATGAACGATAAAATGATCGGGATCAAACGGAAAACAATAACAATTATCGCAGCCGGTAGAATATATAAATACGGACCAAAATCAAATTTCTTTTTCATATCTTTTCCTAAAAATTCCTATTCTACATTTTAATTAAGTTTTCAAATGTCAATTGAATTCTGATTTTAACTTATTCAAACATGAAAAGTTATTTGTTTGTGATAAGATAGTTGACATTAATATTGTTAATCATAATAAATGAAATATGAAAAAGTTACTTTGGTAGTCAGTTGTATATTAAGGAAAATTATGATACAAATTTATACAGGAAATGGAAAGGGTAAAACAACTGCTGCTCTGGGTTTGATCATCAGAGCATTGGGTCAAGATAAGAAAGTATGCCTGATCCAGTTCATGAAAAAGAATTTTGAATATGGAGAGATCAAATTCCTTTCTAAGCAGGAAGGATTAGATATTTTCCAATTTGGAACTGCGCAGCTTGTAAATCCTGAAAGTCCTTCGAAAATAGATTTTGAAGAAGCGGAAAAAGCTTACGGGAAATGCCAAGAATTAATTGCTTCCAATAAATACGATATTATAGTGATCGATGAGATCAACGTAGCTGTGAAATGGAAATTAATTCCTCTGGAAAAACAAATTGAACTGATGGAAATGGATACCGATGCTGAGATCATTATGACGGGCAGATACGCCAAAAATGAGGTTTTGCATCGTGCTTCACTGGTTATCGAGATGAAAGAGATAAAACACTATTTTGTACTGGGCGTAGAAGCCAGAAAGGGAATAGAATTTTGATTTTTGCACCGAAACTGCCTTCGAAAAGCTTTGGTATGAAAGGCAAAACCGAAAAATTAAAATTTACTATTCTAATCCTATTATTGTTCATGATTGTTGGAAATATTCTTTCTGCTCAAACTAAAACTTCAGTCAATAATGACAGTATTAAAATTAATTTTACTCAGAAATACATTTCAGTTAGTCCCTTGCTCTCTCCCAGAATTTGTTTGGGGATTATCACTGCCAGGCAGAATAAAGAACAACATTGGATTGAATATAATTATTATCTCCACGGATTTTATTCGATAGGATTAAAAACGTACGGAGCCACTGTAACCTATAACTATTTCTGGAGTGAAACACGGAAAGGCTATTTTACTCAACTTACAGCAGGAATTGATTATGTGTACTTTAACGGATTAGTTCCATATTCGGATGATGCAATTGATGGTTTTACCACAAATTTGTCGGGTGGATTTGGGTACAGTTTTCAACTTGGAGAAGAAAGCTATTTGAGATTGGCTATGGATATTGGAATGAAATGGTTTCTTAGCAATATTTATATCTCTTACGTTTGGTGAGAAGATGAAAAATCAACGCATTAAATTCCTTTTAATCATATTTTTCATTTTAGCTGGCAGTATTCTGTTTGCACAAACTAAAATTCCAGTCAAAAATGACAGTATAAAATGCATATTTGATCAAAAATATATCTCGATCAGTCCACTCTTGTCTCCCAGAATCTGTTTAGGGATTTTAAAGTCTAAAAAAATGAGTGATGACCGATTTTTTGAGTCAATCATTTATTTGCACGCATTTGACACTTTCAGCATTTTCAAAGTTTATGGAATTGCTTACCGAGGCAATGCATTCATCTCAGAGAATAGAAGATCCGGTTTCTATTTCTTGGTTAATGGTGGAGTTGATTATATCCAGCATGATGGATTCTTTTACTATGGCGATTCAAAAGTCAAAGGCTTTGTGTTTCCTAACGCAACAATTGGAATTGGATATAGCTTTGAAATAAACAATGATTCCTATCTAAGATTGGAATTAGATATTGGTTACAAATGGCTTCTCAGTAATATTTATATTTCTTATGTGTGGTAAAATATGCAAAAGATGATTGAACAAAATCTCTATAAAAAATCACTGCTCTCATTCCTGCTTTTACCTATGTCGGCAGTTTATTCACTTATTTCAATATTACGCAGAAAATTGCATTCAGGAGGGTTTAGGTCTCGCTGTAAAATAATCAGTGTAGGAAATATCGTAAGTGGTGGCAGCGGTAAAACACCGGTAACGATCTTCCTGGCAAAATATCTTCAAAAGCAGGGGAAAAAAGTTGCAGTTTCACATCGCGGGTACAAAGGAAAATTTGAAAATGAAAATAAACTCATCTCTGATGAAAATAACGTTTTCGATTTTGCCAAAGATGCAGGAGATGAAACATTTCTGTTAGCTACCAAACTTGTGGGAATACCTATAATTGCCGGTAGAAATCGTAAAAGATCAATTCAAATATTAGAAGAGAATTATCCTGAACTTGAATATATAATTTTAGATGATTCCTTTCAGCATCTCAAGGTTCAGCATGATCTTGATTTTGTGGTTTTCAATGCAATTGGCGGAATTGGAAATGGTTATGGTTTACCGGCAGGTATTCTGCGTGAACCGCTTTCTGCTCTTAAATATGCTGACTACATCGTTTTCAATGGTAAAGGTAAAATTTCAAACAAAATCAATACTTATGATAAACCAATTCTACACGGTAATTATAAAATCAAACAGATTTCTGACACACAAGGAAATGCAACAAAACCGGAAGGAAAACTGGCATTGCTTTCCGGGATTGGTTTACCAAAATCATTTGAAAATACAATTCATCAAGCTGGATTGCAATTTGATAAACATTTCCGTTTTCCCGATCATTACGATTTCAAAAACAAAGAGATCATTAAACAGATTTCAAATGAGATTAAGTTAAAAAAAATAGACTTCCTGCTCACGACCGAGAAAGATTTTGCAAAGTTGCAGTTCATCGAACACGATCTCCCATTATTGATTGTAGAAATTGAATTTGAATTAGAAAATATGGATCAATTAAAATTGTAGGGACGATTACCCTTAATCGTCCTACTATGCGGTCAATTCGGGGAATTGACCCTACAAAGAAATATGGAAAAAGATAAATTTCCAAAACGTAAAAACATTCACTTAAAGAATTTTGATTATAAAGGTAATTCTCATGTATATTTTGTTACAATTTGTACATTTAAAAAGAACAATTATTTCAATGAAGAAAAGCATGCAAAATTAATTACTGAAGAATTAATCTACAGAAAAGATATTTTAAAGCAAGTAGATTTGATATGTTATTGTATAATGCCTGATCATCTACATTTATTAATGTCATTTTCTGAAAATTATAAAAGTGATTTATTAAATTGGGTAAAAACTTTCAAACGCTTTACTTCCAAAATCATCAAAGAAAAATATAAATTAAATGATTTGTGGCAAAGAGGATTTTACGAACATATTTTGCGAAACAATGAATCAATTATTAATAAAGCAATCTATATTATGGAAAATCCTATAAGGAAAGAAATTGTTAAAAAAGTAAATGAATACCCATACTCACAAATATTCTATGATCCTTTGTAGGGACGATTACCCTTAATCGTCCGTTACGATGTAATTGTGATTATATAGGAATGCGGTCAATTCAGGGAATTGACCCTACATCAGAATTATTAACTCCCAACTCTAATATATAAAAGAGCAATTCCCACAACCATGATTGATAAAGCTATCCATTGCTTAAAATTAAATCTCTTTTTCCAGAGCAATACATCTGAGAAAATTCCCAATACAACTACTGATGCTGCAAACATGGGATAGACAACCGAGGCTGGTATTTCCTGCAGTGCATCCAGGAAATATTTAGTAGTAAGCCTGTTTGGTATTCCCAGTATCATTCCGAAACAGAACGATTTTAAATGAAATGGAGTTTTCTTAATTAGCACAACCAGTAAATTGAAGATCATGGCTGAACCGAAAATATAGATCATGAAAGGACGAGTAGATTCCAAACCATACTGTTCATATAATTTCATAATGGAATCTGCCACACCGGTACCAAGAAAAAGTAGACCCAACCAGAAAATGCTATGAAAAGATTTCGTATCTGTCAAAAATGTGAAAGCCAGTAAAACCAAAATAATTCCGATAATATTAAGTAGAAAAACAGGTTCTCCAAAAACTAATAAAGCCATGATAATTGGAATTACCACAGAAAACCGCATTGCACCAACACTTAAGGAAACACCGTTTTTGGATATATTATGCTGATAGATTAGAAAAGTTGCAAAGAAGAGGATTCCCGTGAGAGAACCTGTGATAATTTCAAAATTCCCTGCTTCGGAAAGTGGGCTGCCTTTATCTGCAAAACTGAATACTGAAGCCAAAAAATAGTTTCCCAGGAAAATATGCAGGATTTTTATATTTTTATCTTTTTTGAAAAACGGCAGTAAATTTGCTATGGCAACAGACATGATGATACTGAGAAGTAGTGAGATCATTTATAATGCTTCTAATTGTTTATTTATTGTTTGAATAAATCATAAGTTTTCAGAAAATCAATTCTAACCATATAATCAGTCTTTTACTGTTTATTTTGAAATTCACCACCAGGGAATTTTGTTTTGTTATATTGGAATTGTAAAATATCTTTATAATTTAAATTTATCCCAATCCCATCTGTATCTCCGACCATTTCTCCCCTTCGGTCAACATACTGTCCTTTTCGAATATAAAAGATATCAAAAAATGCAATCTCAATCCCTTCTCCCCAAACGCTTGGATTAGATTCATCTTTTTCTCCGTATTGAACATTATCCTGACTGTAGTATATTGAAAATAGATTATCAATAATGCATCTTAAGTTATCATTCTCCATTTCTAGTATAAGACTTGAGTCAATTGAAAATTTACAGGAAAAAGCACTTCGTGTTCCATAGGGCATAGGGTCTGGTTGTGATTCGTTTATATAGGAAATCTTTGTTCTCTCAGGATTTAGATAATATATTCCTGCGGTAAGATCTAACCGATAGAATTTACCTGCTGCATTAATTTTATTGAAAGGACTGATCCGACCGATATAACCAACTCCAGATGAATTTGTCTCTCCAGCCCCCTTCACGCCTGGTGGAAGACCACCGGAACCTTCAGGAACTAACTCACTAATAATATTATCATAATTATATCCGATTGAAAGATCTCCATAATACTGCAGTGAATGAAAACTCTCATTACTAATAAAATTGGATACAAACTCCATTACATTTACTCCAACAGCAAATTTTGAGCAGGCATCATAAGATTCGAAAGTACTTATAACATTACCATATTCATCCAACATAGTTTGTTCTCCATAGTCCATAAATGTTCCCCAATGGCTTTTTGCACTTGGAGCGGGAAGTAGAACACCAATTCCATTCCAACCATAACTAATATAGGAGGATTGATGGTACATATCAAAATCAATCCATACTACATTTTCAAACCAGGAATCATTGGAATAGCCGAAGGCAAGATTCTTATGATATCCAAGTTTAGCAGGATTACTCCATACACTTAATGGATTTGTGTTCCAGATGTTGGCTGTACCTGAGCCAAGTCCAAAAGCAACATCTGTAGCTGAAGGATTGATCAGGGTAAACATACAAGCAAACTCTCTTATTCCAAAAAGGCTCGTGAGCAATAACATGATGATTATTAAGGATATAAACTTTTTCATTTCTTCTCCCTGTTTATTAAAAAAACGTTATTATAATATGTTGAATCTTTGTAGGGACGATTACCCATAATCGTCTGACCATGCGGTCAATTCGGGGAATTGACCCTACATTTCCCAAACAAACTAAATATTGGAACCAATAACAAAGATGCAATCATTCCCACACTGGCTGCTTGTGGAACCATCTTCGCTCCCCAAACCATGAATAGAACTAAGCAAATGCCAAGTCCGCCAACAGATCCAACTATTGCACCGATCTTGGTAACTTTCTTATTGAAAATTCCCCAGATGAACGGTCCCAGGAAAACAGAGGCAATTGCTCCCCATGATATTGAGAGGATCGTAACGATCACAGCCGGTTTCAAAGAAGCCAGGATCATGGACAAAATTATGAAGAAAGCACTTCCAATGCGAACCAGGGAAGTTAGCTGTTTATCGTTAGCATTTTTATTAATAAATCCTTTATAAATGTCTTTTGTAATGGATGTGCTGGAAATGAGTACTAATGATGCCAGGGTAGACATTGAAGCTGCGAGAATAAGCAGCAGAATAACAACTGTTAGTGCGGAGGGAATAACCGTGATAAGCATTTCCGGCATCAAAGCATCGAAGATCGGTTTGCCGTTTTCTGTAAAAGCAGCCGGACTGCTGGTTGGATTCAAAAAAACTCTTGTGAGTGCACCTGTAAAGTAGGCGATTCCTGTCACCAGCAAGGCAAAAATTGTAGAGGTAAACATTCCTATTTTAACAGATCTACTATCTTTGATCGCATAAAATTTCTGTAATAACTGCGGCATAGCAAAAGGTGCCACGCTGGTTAGCATGATCAATGATAATAAAGGGATGATTCCGGGAGGACCAACGGGTGCAATTAGTTTGGGATTAATATCTTTCAGGGCTGTAAAAATATTTGGTAATCCACCGCCTTTTTGGATCGTGCTGACTAATAGAATAACGACACCAATCGTCATGATCATACCGAAGATCACATCGATCATAGCCATAGATTTATAGCCGCCCAGCACAAGATAAATTCCCGTGAAAACGCCCATAAATAATAACACATAGGTATACGGCATATTAAAAGTGAATTCAAAAAGGTAACTCAATCCCATAAATACTGCTGCTGTGTAGGGAATAAAGAATATGAAGATCGCAGCGGATGTGAATATCTTTAAAAATGGACTAACGAACCGTGCTTCCAGCAGTTCAGGCATGGTATGAACATTGTAGTGAAGAGCTTCCTGTTTTACCTTAATACCCAAAAGATACCAAACTCCAAACACTCCGATTATCGTATTTCCAAGCGCGATCCATAAACCAGAAAGTCCAAAAGCCCAACCGATCTTACCGGCGAAACCGATAAAAAGTACTGCCGAAAAATAAGCTGTTCCATAAGAAAAAGCTGTCATCCATGGACCAACCTTTCCACCACCCAATGCGAAATCCTCAAACGATTTTGTTTTACGGGAGCCTTTCACTCCAATAAAAATCACCATGGCAGCATAAAGAAAAACAGCAATATACCTTGCAATCATAATTTAATTCTCCCAAATTATTTTTATTTTATTCCTCCATCTTTCGACAAGTTCAGGATAACATAAGCGGAGGTAATGCTTTTTATTCAAATATATTTAATCTATCCAGAAATTGAATTCAGTGTGTCCAGCAGTTCCTTTCTTACATCTTTCACGTCTTCGAAAATGATACGTGTAACGCAGGAAATGAGTGGAATGGAGAGATTAAACTTTGCCAGTTTATTAATTGTCTTAGCCATGGAAACGCCTTCCACGACCATACCTACTTCTTGCAAAGCTTCTTCTGTGGAATATCCTTGTCCGAGGAGTTTACCGAATTTTCTATTGCGGCTGTTTTCGGATATACAGGTTGTTATCAGGTCTCCAATTCCTGCAATACTGTAAGCTGTTTTGTGATATACTCCCAGGAATTTCATGATCGTGACGAATTCATCTACTCCGTAAGTCATGATTATCCCGAAAATATTTGTTTTGAAACCTAATCCGTCTGCCATTCCCACGGCTATGGCAATAAGTCCTTTTAAAGCGGATGCAAGTTCCACTCCTTTAATATCTCGACTGAATTCAAATTTTAATAGATCGTTCTCAAATTTTTGTTGTAGTTGGAATAGAAGCGCAACATCACGTGCTGCAAGTATGGCTTTCGCGGGGAGACCCTCCGCAAGTTCACGGGCAATTGTTGGACCTGCCAGATTTGCGAATTGAACTTTAGGTAATTTTGCCATAACGGTTTCCCAAACAGTTTTTAGGGTAGTATGTTCTACCCCTTTTGAAGCATTTACAACAATGAATTCCTCGGTTTCATTTGAGATAAATTCATCTGTGAGATCTTCTATGAAACGGGATGGAATGGCAGTGATGACGATATCGTTCTTTTCTATTTTTCGGGAGAATTTCTTCTCAATGATTATATTTTCAGGTAATTTGATTCCCGGTAGAAATTTGACTTCACGAGTTTTATTTATCTCAACTGCTTCTTGCTCATTTATCGTCCATAAATAAACTTTATTTCTTTGGGAAAATATCATTGCCAGTGTAGTTCCCCAATTCCCTGAACCTATCACGATTATTTTACCAAGCTCTTCCATAATTATTCTCCAACTAAATTTTTATAAAACCCACTCTTAGAAGTGTATATTTATAGTAAAGATTTTTTTGTTTGAAGTTTTACTATAATAATTTTCCTTATGCCTATTGTGATTATTCGAATACTATAATTATCTACGAATAATTTGACAGAGAATCTTTAGAAAGTAAAAAAGAGAATGTTCATTCAAATAAAAGGAGAAATCATGAAAAGAATTTTATTATTTGTGGTTATATTAGTATTAGCAAATGGCTTATTTGGTCGGGAATATAAAGTAGGAGATCATGAACTTTGTGTGATGCCCACTGCTTACACGATGCCCGCAGGATCTACTTATTTCACAGATTATGAATTGCTCTTCCTGAACTTTACCTTTGCACCCACAAATCGAACTCACGTTGGATGTT
>JAQICU010000015.1 GCA_027858325.1 Candidatus Cloacimonadota bacterium | reverse complement strand
CAAACAGATGTAACTAAAAGTGTTAATATCCAATCTCAACAAACGCTTTTTAATATCCAATTTGGAGAAAGTTACACAGATGATGTCGGACGGATTTCTACTATTGCTTATTTAAATCGTATGAAAACTGCAGAAATATATGAAAATAAAATCAATAAAAATGCAGGTCGGATTTATTATTTTACAGGAATTTCTGAGAAAAACAATGATCCAATTTTGAAATATGCTGCATTGAGTGCGGCCTCAGCAATAAGTTCACAAAATGAACTGCTTCTCACTCAGCTCAGCATTATTTTCCCATCTGCCATTGATATGCTTGAGATAAATTATAATCATGATCAGATCGTGAAAAATTCTAATGCAGCTGCTGCGAATGTTTCCTGTAAAATTGCAATCCAGAATGATGAAGAGAAAAAGATCACTATAATGCTGGAAGAGCTTATAAACGATCTGGGATTTGTGCTTTCTGAGGATAATGTACTGAGAATAGATGGTAATATCCTACTGGAAAAAACCGATCTGAGGCGCGATCTGGAATTTATTCGTTTCGAATTGCAGATAAATGTTACAGATAACAAAAACAATGTTATCGTTTCAATGTCTGAGAAGGGCAGAGAAGGGCATGTTTCAGCTCAGGAAGCAAAAGCACGAGCTATTCGCACACTTAGCAAGAAGATCAATAAACAGCTTAAAAAGAAACTCATCGCATATTTTGATGGAATGGTTTTGGAGTAAATAGCTCACAGATTACACGGATCGACACGGAAAAACAAAGAAAAGATAACTTTGTGTCTTTGTAGCTTTGCGGTGAATCCATAAGTGTTAATCAGTGTAAGTCAGCCTGTCGTGGCGTAGTGTTCATTCTGGTTGATAAGTTGAACTTATCAACCCAATTATGAACGCAAGTTAAACTTGCGAATAAGAAAAAACAAAGAAAATAAATTTATCAATTCCCTTCTCCCGACGGGAGAAGGGCTAGGGATGAGGGTAATAAGGAGTAAGCCATGAAATACATAAAGAAGATTATATTTTTCATTTCTTTGTTCGTGCTTTATCTCATTTTCAAAGAATTCCTGCAATTATATGTTTATATGAAAAATGTGCACCCATATGCAGCCTATGGGACTTTGGTAATTATTGCTTTTGTTTTTATTTTCTATGTAGTTTCTCCGATTATAAAAATTCTTAAGATTCCCAAAAATTATGGTCCAACTTTAGATAAAAGTAAAGAATCAGAAATCATTACATTCAGGATTGAAAAATTCAGAAAAAATAAATTTCTGAAAGAACAGACTTTCGATTTTTCAAAGATAAACAATGATAAAGAGAGTTACAATAAAATTCTTAAAGTACTTTCCAAACAAGCATCCGATATTCGGAAAAATCGTGTTTCACAACTTTTTTACAGCACAGCGATCGCACAAAATGGATTTTTGGATGCTATTCTTATTCTGTCTGCAAGTATCAATCATATCAAAGAGATATTTCTTTTATATAACGGCAGAGTTTCTAATCGAGATCTTTTCACAATTGGGAAAAAAGTATATTATTCGATGGCAATAGGTGGTTCGGAAGGTGTGGAATATGTTACGGAAGAGATCTTTTCTAAATTTGCTGTAGATAGTTTGAAGAGCATACCTTTCATTGATAAGATATTCTCCTCTATTGCTGATGGTTTTGTGAATGCTGCCTTACTGACCAGAATTTCTTATGTAACTGAAAATTACTGTAAACTAACTTATATTGAAAGTGAAAAAGACCTTGTTCCTTCAGCCCATTTTATTTTTAACTCTGCTAAAAATATTACTTCACATACCATTGATAAACTTAAAGAATCTTTAATAAAAATGACTGTGGACAGTTCGATCAACTTTGCTATGATCGCTGTAAATCCAATCGGTTATGTTTTAGGAAAGACAATTGATAAAAGTGACAACATAGACCCGTCAAAGAAAGAGAGATTAAAAGATCACGCTAAACTGGTAGGAAACCCAGTGGTTTATGTGATGGGAAAATTATTTAAAAGTTTGAGGAAAAATTGATATCATACCGCAAAGAACTTTGGTTTAACACAACTCGACGTAGAGAAATAATAAACATTACTCCTGATGTTAACAAATGCCTTTTAGAAAGCAGGATAAAAGAAGGAATTTGCCTGGTTAATGCTATGCACATAACGGCCAGTGTATTTATAAATGACGATGAATCTGGACTTCATAACGACTATGAAAAATGGCTGGAGAAACTGGCTCCGGAAAAGCCATATTCACAATATCAGCATAATGGATTTGAAGATAATGCTGATGCACATCTCAAGAGAACCATTATGGGAAGAGAAGTGGTGGTTGCAATAACTGATGGCAAATTGGATTTCGGACCATGGGAACAAATATTTTACGGCGAATTTGATGGAATGCGAAAGAAACGCCTTCTTGTGAAGATAATTGGAGAATAGATAACCTCCCTCACCTAACCTCTTTTGGAAAAAGAGGGATAAGAAATGTTAAGTTTATGCCCTCACCTAACCTCTCCCAAGGGGAGAGGGATTAAAAGGAAAAAGAGTTTATGCAGAATAAATATTTAGTCCCCTTCTCCATTTGGGAGAAGGGCTAGGGATGAGGGAAAACAATGTCGTATATTACGCAAGTGGTTCGGGAACTTAGGAAAAAAGAAACACTTGCGGAAAAGAAATTCTGGGAACTGGTTCGTAATCGTCAAATCAGCGGAAAGAAGTTCCGAAGACAGTATCCAATAACATTTGAATGGAATGATAAAATAAGATATTTTGTAGCTGATTTTTATTGTCATGAATGTAAACTTATAATTGAAATTGATGGCGGAATCCATGAACTCCAAAAAGATTATGATATTCTCAGAACAAATA
>JAQICU010000371.1 GCA_027858325.1 Candidatus Cloacimonadota bacterium | reverse complement strand
AAATTGTTTGCGATGTTATCTGTAAAAATTAAGATAAATAAAATATAGGAGAAAGAAAAATGATAAAATGTTTGATTGTAATGATGATGTTCGTAATAGCATTCTCAATGAATCTATTTGGAGAAGTTGTAAGTGAAAAAGTTGAAGAAGTTGAAATGATTGAAAAGCATGAGTGTACAGCAGAGTGTAATCACGGAGAAGTGAAAAAAGTGTGTGAACCTGATTGTGCAATGCCATGTTGCGCTGAAAAAAAATTAGAAGAAAAGCATGTGTGTACTGATAAATGCGAAATGGCAAAAAACCATGTTTGTACAGACGAATGTAAGCTTGATGAAACAAATAAAACTTGTGAATTAGCAAGTCTGAAAAACACTTGTTCTAAGGAAGTAAAGGCTGAGGGATGTAAACCTGTTGGTAAACCTGCTGGTTGTGGACAGAAAGCAGTACAAAAGGGCTGTTCTAAATAAATAAAAGAGGAAAAATGGGACTTCTAAACGAAATTTGGAAAACGTATATCAGCATTGCGCCATATCTTTTCCTGGGATTAGCCTTTGCGGGATTGTTACATGTTGTGTTCAAAAAAGATTTTGTAGCAAAACATCTTGGTAAGAGTGATTTCTTCTCAGTTATTAAAGCTGCAATTCTGGGAGTCCCGCTTCCGCTTTGTTCATGTGGTGTTATTCCCACAGCACTATTTTTAAGGAAGAAAAAAGCATCAAAGGGTGCAACACTTTCCTTCCTGATCTCAACCCCGCAAACAGGTGTAGACAGCATAATTGCAACTTATGGGATGATGGGACCGATCTTTGCAATATTCCGTCCGTTAGCAGCATTTGTTACCGGAATTGTGGGTGGATTGGTGGCAAATTTTGTTGAGAAAAAAGATGAACCGGAAACTTCGATCACCGAAGATAAATTTGATTGTGATACATGTGAAATTGATGAGCCGCATTCTCACACAGTTTTAGAACGGATAACATCAGGAGTAAAATATGCTTTTGTGGAATTTTTGGATGATATCACTATCCAATTGATAGTTGGTATAGTAATCGCAGGTTTCATTTCATTCATAATTCCTGATAACTTTTTTGCTGATTTCGGTGGTGACGGTATTATGGGAATGTTGCTGATGATAGCTGTTGGTATCCCGCTTTATGTGTGTGCAACTGCTTCCATTCCGATAGCCGTATCACTTATTTTGAAAGGGATCTCTCCGGGGGCAGCTTTTGTATTCCTGGTGGTTGGACCTGCCACTAACGCAGCTACCATAGCCCTAATAAGTAGAACTTTAGGAAAGAAATTGATCGCAATTTATCTTGCTGTAATTTCTGTTTTCGCTATTCTCGGCGGATTCCTGCTTAATTATATTTTTGATATAGTTGGAAAACCTGATATGATGATTATGAACCATCACGAAGATATTTCATTATTCTCTAAAATACTTATCATGATATTTTCTATAATGTTGATCTTATCAGTTTTCAGGAAGATAAGGAATAAATTTAAGAAACCGGAGTTAGGTGGTGAAATGCCTCATAAAACTTTTCTTATTGAAGGAATGACCTGCAACCACTGTGTAGCAAATGTGAAAGACTCGCTTATCAAAATTGAAGGTGTGCAGAATGTAAAGGTAAATCTGGAACAGAAAAACGCTGTGGTGGACGGAGATTATAATTCGGATGAAGTAAAAGCAGCTATCGTAAAAGCTGGTTATAAAGTAGTTGAATAAGTTCTTTTAATAAAAATTACAAACTGCCACAATAGAATCCAGAATCGGTTCATTATTTTTATAGGAACTCATGATAATATATCATATCAAATAAAACAATAGTTGTTCAATTTTTTCTGCCGCTCTTACAGAGCTTTTTGTTGTTTTCTTCTTACCCAAAGCTATCACTTTGGGTTATAAACATTCCACCGCTATGCGGTTTTTCATTTATTCGATAATATTGTTAATGAAAGAAAATTCTTTAAATACTTGTAGCTTCAGAGAAGCGAAATATCTATAACCGAATGCGTAAGCATTCGGGAAGAGTATACCCAACATTGAAGCTACATCGTAGCGATATATATCTCTTCCGTTGGAAATTAAGTAAGTTGAATTTGGCGTGATAATAAAACAATTGTTGCCAACTGAAATATAAACTCCAAAATCTGTTTTGAAGATGAAATGCGTTTTGTAAAACGGTCACTCCTGACCGTTTCTGCACGTTCAAGGGTGAACGTGCTACTGAGTAATAATGAGAGTAAAAGTGTGTCTTTGCGAGTTTTCTTCTTGCTGTAACTATCGAAGCAATCTCGTTTGAAAAAAAGATTTAAATTGCTTCAGTAGAATTCATTTGTGAGAGATCTCGCAATGACGATTTGCAGAACAATGATAAAATAATAATGAGGTAGGATAATGAAATACTGGTTTTCAATTCTAATGATAGTGATG
>JAQICU010000311.1 GCA_027858325.1 Candidatus Cloacimonadota bacterium | reverse complement strand
GTTTACATACTCATCACTCTGAGGAGTCTTCTTGCTAATCTTCTAACGAAGAGTCAAGGAAGAATAATTAATTAATTTTGTTATTTATCCTTCCTTAAGAGAGCAACGAGTAAGATTCGTCCAGTCTTCTCCAGCAAAGCTGGATACGCCACGGCAGGCAGGATGACAGAATAATCACTTCAGCAACAAACCTTTCTTTGTTTTTTGCACTTTTCCATCTGATCTTAATTCAAAAAGATAAATTCCGGTAGAAACACTTTTACCATTATTATCCTTTCCATTCCAGGTAACTGAGTTCGATTCTCCTTCGTCTCCACTCAGGATGACATCGAATTCCTTCACTTTCTGCCCTCGTACATTATATATATTTATTTCTGTGTCCTCAGTGTTCTCTGTGGTTAGAGAGAAAGAGATAGTTGTTTCTGGATTGAATGGGTTGGGATAAATTTGCATACTTACTTTCGGTGGAATGATTTCGTCTTCTAGTATTTCTACAATTCCATCCAATTCACCGGAGATCAAATAGAGCTCTCCCATTGAAATACCATTACTATCAATATCTTTCAAGATTGTAGTATATGCTCTATCATTCTCATCTAATTTAATACTGATATGCGAATCATCAGCAGAAAAAAAACCAAAAAGATAATTCCAGTTAATCATTCCCATCATCGGTCCGTTTTCAATATTATAGCGGAAATAAAGAGATAAATACTCAGGATCAAGAGATGCATCTTGTACATAAACAATAGCACCTGACTCACTTACCGTAAAATCACTCAAGCCATTTTCCGGTTCAAAACTATGAAGTAACTCGGGTATTGGGTTTCCCACCTGATAACGATAGATGAATTCATCAAATAATGATTCGGTTAAGATGTAGACATCATTCCCGTAAATATGTGCATTCCTAAGTTTGTTCCCGTCACTTTCTACTACATAATGTTCATAATCCTGAGGATCATCATTCGAAATAAGAAAATGAAAATTATCATAGTTAACAGTTGTTTGATAGGCTATTAATACACTTTCACCGTCTGAATCCATCCAAAGTGAACTTATTATCTCGCCAACTTCTTCTACATAAGATTCGGAAAAGCTCTGCCCGCTATTAGATGAATGAAGCACATAGATATCTCGTGTAGTGTCTTGCAACGATGTTGTCATAGGGAAATCGGGTGGTTGTGTTGATGCCAGGCGCGAATCATAATGATAATCTTTATAATATCCTATTGGTGGATGCGAACCATCAAAATGATATTCATCCATATCCCATCCATTATCACCTGGATTATAAGGATTTAATACTGGATGATTATAAGGATCACTACCTGAACGATGTATAAATCCACGACGTCTTTGTGCTATAGAACCATAAAGTGTGATAATTCCCCTTTCAAAAATAATATCATCCGAGATTTCCGGCCATGCAGGATTATACCAGGGATAATCTGTTCCATAAGGATAAATATATTCATCAGGATTATTATTTGGGTACGAACTAATGTATTCTTCACTTTCAAACGGGAACCCGCAGGTTCCATTAACCTCCGGTTCACCACCATGAAGATTGAAATTAATAATTTCCTGTGATACTAAACTATCCTGAGGGAAAATATATTTATGCAGATCTATGTTTGTATAAAGTGTATCTTGTAATGTATATGGACTAAGCGCTGTAAAATCCGGTGTTGAACCGTGCGGATGTTGATATTCAAAAGTAAAGATTCCATCATAATGACATGCCATATTTCCGTAGATATTTTCATCTCCTTCTCCAATTGCCGCATAGATACCATAAAGCATTATATCATCACAATTATCATCTCTTAATTCCATATTATTAAATGGATCTTTGTGTTTATATTTTATTAAGATCTTCTTCTCTGAAACAAGTCCAAAATAGTCTGTAAGATTTGTATCCTCAGGATCATCCGGTGGTTGAGCGTAACCAGTATTGGCATAAGTAATATCACCAACAATGAATATAGTATCAGCACTAGCCCAGGTTTGTGCTCCATAAACTTCACCTTCTATCCACAGTTCGGCTTCGTTAACCCAAACAGATTGATTCATAACAGGAAATGATGGTCCCGTCGTCCAGATAGTATCATAATGTGTTATCGTATTTGTATAGATGTGATCTGCATCCTCAAACCAATTTCCACCGTTATTTACAATTTCATTTGCTTCTTCAGCATCTTGTGGGAACCAGCTATAAACCTTAAAAGTGTCAATTCCAGTCTGCACTATCTCACCATACATGCTTTCAAAACCACCATCGCTAAGCTTCACATAAATAATGTCCACATCATCATAACCAAGCGGAATACCATTCTGACGAATAAGATCAGCAGAAGGGTTAAAAGTAATTGGTTGAACTTCTTCGGCATAACCACCCAGGAATATCTCATCCATCGGTGCAGAGTAAACTGCATAGTGTCCCGTGCTAAAATCCATGATCCTACCTGCAGTTGTAACCATATCGTTAAAGGTAGGCCATCCGTTATTATTTCCACCTCCGGCTTGCTGAATCCAGATATCATCGTTGGAGTGTACAGGTCCATCAAGCACATCATTACCTGTAAATTTTATCACAGCTGAAGATGGTCCACCATCTTCATTCTCAGATTTTTCCGAATCTGTAAAATACATGTAATCGGTAAGGTTCTTTCCTGGTAGTGCATTGGTATAACAAATATCTAGCTCATTATTTCGTTGAACAATTTGCGGGTCTCTAAAACAGTCTAACAAGTATACATCGATATCAAAGGATTGTCCATCATCAATTGATGTAGCAACCTTTAAAAAATTATTAGATGTGTATCCTGCTTCTGAGTAAACAATTATAATGTCACCATTTTCCAGTACTTGAATTGCAGGATTTGTAAATTGATTGCTATTTACCATTAATACATCTACAATTTCATGTATTTGCACATTTCCATCTGTAATTTTAGTAAAATATATATATTCCTTAATGTAGGTTATATACACATCTTCATCAACTATTTGGTATGCCCGCTGTCCGCTGCTCCGGGTCATATCTCCAAGCCCGTTAATATTTAGCGGATCAGAAAATTGAGCTGAGAGTGAGACGATGATTACTATTAATAATACAACAAACCATAATTTCATTTTGTTCCTCCGTGAAAATTCCATTTTAATTAAAATCTTTGCAGGACGTATCATTCTGATGCGTTCAAAATGTTTAGTTCAATCTGGAAGAATGAACCTGAGAAACTTCCTCTCCTCCCAAGAGAGGATTGAGGTGAAGTAAAAAAAACTCTATTCGCTCCTAGTTCCAAGTTCGTCTTGGGAACATGATAGATTCCCACTTTCATGTAATGACAGATCCAATACTAACCTAAACTCTTCCCGCCTACACCAAAATTCTCTCTTGGAACTTCATCAATTCGGATATAAACGGCAGCAGCAGGTTTATTGGTTACTTCCACAACTACATCTGTGAGCTTTTCAATAAGTAATGTTTTTTGTTCGTTTGTTAATGTTCCTGCATTTTCTAATGTTACAATTGGCATAGTTCCTCCAAAATATATTTAATATTTTATTCTTCGTTTGGAAATATAAACCAGAAGAAAAGGTACAACAATGCTCCAATTCCACCGGCAAAGGTCATTGCTACAAAAGCAATACGGATCAGGCTTACATCCCAGCCAAAATATTCCGCAAATCCTCCGCAAACTCCGGCTAACATTCTTTTATCCCAACTTCTACAGATCTTAGTTTTCTCTTCCTCATCTTCAGCATCGATCACATCCGGATTCTTTTCATCTTTCGGCAGGATCACTGCCAGAATCAGATAGATAAAAAATCCTGAAAAGCCAAAAGGTAACGAAATGAGGAAAGCTCCCCTCACAT